>NZ_VWWH01000046.1:0-54963 GCF_011753045.1 Burkholderia sp. Ap-955 | reverse complement strand
CGCGTCAGCCCGAAGAGATCCGCGAGGTTCATCGCCTCATCGAGCAACGCGCGGCCGCCGCCGCCCGACTGTTCGCGCGCGAACGCGCTGAGCGCCATGATCTCGATGCGCGCCTGCCCCATGCTCATTTCGCGGGCCAGCACGGCGGCTTCGTCGAGCGCCGCGCTCGCGTCGTCCCAGCGGCGCGCGGCCAGCGCGGCACCCGCGTGCGCGGTCGCCTGCAGCAGCACGACGGGGCGCCGCCACAGCGGCCCATGCGATGGAAACTCGGCCGCGGCGATCGCATCGATCCGCTCGACGAGCGCGTGGCAGGTCGCCTCGCGATAGCGCGCCGCGTGAATGCGCACCTGTTCGGCGAGACTCGCGACCGACAGGCGCGGCAGGCGGCGCGCGACGCCCATCGCGTCGAGCGCTTCGAGCAGGTCGATCGCGCGGTGCTCGACGCCGCGCAGCAGCGCGATGCGCGCGGCGGTGCGATAGCCGAGCAGCACCGTGTCGGGCGTGCCGGAATGTTCGAGCACGTCGAGGCGGTTCGCGAGCAGCGCGGCGGCCTGGTCGACGCGGTCGGCTTCATACGCGAGCGCCGCGCACATCGCCGCGAGCATGCACGTCAGCGGATGGCGGCGCCCGAGATCGGCCTCCGCACGCGCCAGTGCCGGCGACAGCGCATCGTCGGCCAGCCGGACCTGGCCTTCGCGCAGGTAGCTCAGGCCCGTGATCAGCTCGCCCCAGCGTGCGACGTAGCCGAACCCGGCCGCCGTCTCGCCGCGCGGCGCGGCGTGCTGGAAGCGGCGCGCCTGCGCCGGTTCGCCGACGATGATCGCGCGCGCCGACAGACGGTTCGCATGCATTTGCGCGAGCCATGTCGCCGCCGGTGGCGTGAAGTCGGCCCACGGTTCGAACAGCTCGACGAAGCGATCGATTTCGTCGGCGTAATACGCGGCCGCACTGAGGATCAGCGCGCATTCGTAGCGCATCGCCGCAGGCGTGCCGGAATCCGCGAGGATACCGGCGATCTGGCGTTGCGCCTCGACATGGCGCTCGCCGAGCGCCAGCGCCCACGCCACCGCGACGCGCAGCGTCGGGCGCTTGTCGAGTTCCGCATCGGGCAGCAGCGCGAGCCAGTCAAGCACGTCGTTGATGCGGCCCTGCTTGATCGCATCCTCGAGACAGCGCTGCGCGAGCGCGTACGCCACCTCGAACTGGCCGGCCGCATACGCGTGACGGGCGGCTTCCTCGGTCATCCCGTGCGTGTCGAGCCACGCGGCCGCACGCGCATGCAGCGCGCTGCGCTCGGCTTCCGGGCCCGCGGCCAGGCGGTCACGCAGCGTGTCGCGCACGAGTGGATGCAGCCGGCACCAGTCCGAATCGTCCGACGCAATGAACAGCGGCGTGTCGCGCGCGAGCCGTGCGAGACGGTCGGGTGCGTCTGCGTCGTCGAGTAGCGCGGCGCACAGCGACGGATGCAGGCGATCGGCGACGCTCGTGCGGGTCAGGAACGCGGTGTCGTCGGCCGACAGGTTCGCGAGCAGCAGCTCGACGAGCCGGTCGCGCGTACCGTCCACGCGAGCGGCGAGCGCGTCGACCGCCTGGCGTGGGTCGGCCGAGCGCGCCATCGCGGCCATCGCGAGCTGCAGGCCGAGCGGCCAGCCGTCGACGCGTTCGAACAGCCGCGCGCACGCGTCGGCGTCGACCCGCTGCGCAAAGCGCGCGCCGACCAGCGCAATCGTCTCGTCGAGCGTGAAACGCAGCCAGTCGGGGCCCGCGAGCGTGCATTGCCCGCCGGCGAGCAGATCGCCGGCCACGTGATCGAGCCCGCGCCGCGCGGCGACCACGACATGCAGGTTTTGCGGCGCGTTGTGCAGCACGTAGGTCAGCGCATCGAGGCCGGCGGGCGGCAGCCGCTCCGCATCGTCGACGATCAGCAGCGCATCGATCGACAACTGCGCGACCTCGGCCAGCCACGCGGTCACGCCCTCCAGCGTACGCGCCGCGTCCGCCGCGCCGACCGCGATCAGGCGCCCGAAGCCGGGCCGCGCGCAGCCGGTCCGCACCGCCTGCACGAGCCCTTGCAGCAGCCGCGCCGCATCGTCGCGCTCGTCGGCCGACAGCCATACGACCGCGCGGCCGAGCGAGAGGGTTTCGCGGCGCCATTGCGCGAGCAGCGACGTCTTGCCGTAGCCGGCCGGCGCCTGCACGAGCGTGACCGGCCGGCCGTCGAAAGCGGGCGCGGCGAGGCTCAGCCGCGCGCGGGCCAGCAACTGCGCCGGCACGCGCGGCGCGGTCGTCTTCAGGACCAGTTCGGTGGGAGGCGCGTCGGCGCGATCGGGTGGGTGGGCCATCGGGGCAGCAGTCGGAATCCGGCGGTGCCGTGCGGGCCAGCGTCCGGGGTGGGTGTGGGGGGAAGGATCGGTCGAACCGCGTTCACCCGTCAATCCCCCCCGCGACGAGTGGGGCCGCACCGGCACCGCATCGATAGCATGGGTTCCGATGCATGACGAACACCACGAGGAGCCCACCCATGAAGATCGTATCGACCGGCACGCGGCGCAGCGCGCCGCTCGCCGGATAAGCGGAGCGGCACGATGTACCGCCATCTGCTCGTGACGGTCGACGGTTCGCCCGGCGGCATCGATGCGATCGGCCATGCGCTCGAGCTGGCGCGTGCGGTCGGCGCCCGGGTCACGTTCATGCTGACCGGCGCCGCGCCGGACTCGCGTTTATCCGGAGCGCGGCTGCCGGAGCACGGTGCGAAAGTGGAAGCCGCCGCGCGGGCGCAGGGGTTGTCCCATGCGATCGCGGGGGCCGGCCAACCGGGGGCCGGCCATCCGGCGGCGGCCGGCGGCGCAGCACCCGGCGTGCTGGCGGCCGAACTCGGCTGCGACCTGATCGGCGTCGCGGCGCTGCCGCACGATGCCGATGCGGCGGCCTGCGCGCAACGGCAGCACCTGCTCGCGACGAGCGGCGTGCCGGTGCTCGTGTGCACGTCGCGGCGAACGCCTGCCGAGGCGCGCGTGATGGCACGTTGCCTCGATGCGCATCGTGCGGTCGAAGGGTGGCTGCATGCGTTGATGGCCTCCGGCGCTGACTCGAACGAGCCGCAGCAGCAGATGATCGACACGCAGGATGCGCTGACATCGCTCGCCGCGCTGCAGCGCGCCCGGGTCGGCACGGCCGCCGAAGCGCGCCTCTTCGCGGCATTGCGCGTCCGTGCGGAGTGCGTCGCGGCCGAACTGGACGAACTCGACCGCCAGCGGCAGCGCGATGCGCAAGCGCTCGATGCGATCCTGCGAATCGCCGCGGAAGGGCTGCCGTCGGCCGCGTTCGACATGGCGCTCGCCCGCTATGCGCACGGCGCGTTCGAGCAGATGGGACGGATGGAAGGCGTGATTTTCCCGGCCGCGCGGCGCTATCTCGGCGACGCGGACTGGGCCGGACTGGATGAATCGCTGGCGGACGGCGCAGCCGCGACGCCGCCACGCGTGAACGAACCGAACGAACCCGACGATGCGCGACGCGCGTCCGACTGACACTTTACGGAGAACACCATGGCACATGCAGTGCGATTCCACGAAACCGGCGGCCCCGAGGTCCTGCGCTGGGAGGAAGTCGACGTCGGCGACCCGGGCCCCGGCCAGGTGCGCCTGCGGCACGACGCGGTCGGCCTGAATTTCGCCGACACGTATTTCCGCAGCGGCCTGTATCCGGTGCCGCTGCCTGCCGGCCTCGGCGTCGAGGCGGCCGGCGTGGTCGAAGCGGTCGGCCCCGGCGTGACGAACGTCGCCGTCGGCGACCGCGTGACCTACACGGGCTTCCTGAACACGCTCGGCGCGTACAGCACCGAACGGCTGATTCCCGCCGCGCCGCTCGTGCGGCTGCCGGCCGGCATTTCATGCGAAACGGCTGCGGCGATGACGATGCGCGGCCTGACGTCGGCCTACCTGCTGCGGCGCATCCATGCGTTCGCACCGGGCGACACGATCCTGCTGCATGCGGCCGCCGGCGGCGTCGGGCTGATCGTGTCGCAATGGGCGAAGCTGCTCGGGCTCACGGTGATCGGCACGGTCTCCAGCGAGCACAAGGCCGGAATCGCCCGCGCGCACGGTTGCGACCATACGATCGACTACAGCCGCGAGGACGTCGCGAAGCGCGTGCGCGAACTGACGGACGGCGCGGGCGTCGACGTCGTGTTCGACAGCGTCGGCAAGGACACCTTCGAAGGCTCGCTCGATTCGCTGAAGCGGCGCGGGCTGATGGTGTGCGTCGGCACCGCGTCGGGCCCGATCCCGCCATTCGATCCGCAGCGCCTCGCGATGAAGGGTTCGCTGTACCTGACGCGCCCGGCGCTGGCCGACTACATCGCCGATCCGGCCGAGAAGAACGACCTGGCCGGCGAACTGTTCGCCCACGTCGCGGCCGGCCGGATCCGGATCGAGATCAACCAGCGCTACGCGCTGCAGGACGCCGCGCAGGCGCACCGCGATCTCGAATCGCGCAAGACGACCGGTTCGTCGGTGTTCATCGTCTGAGGAGACGCGCATGCGAGTCGAACCCCTGACCTGCGCGATCGGCGCGGAACTGCTGGATGTGAGCCTCGCCGACGCCGTGCACGACGACGGCCTGTTCGCCGAGATCCGCGCGCAGCTGCTCCGGCATCGCGTGCTGTTCCTGCGCGACCAGGACATCACGCGCGCCGAGCACGTCGCGTTCGCGCGCCGCTTCGGCGAGCTCGAGGATCATCCGGTGGCCGGCAGCGATCCCGAGCACCCGGGACTCGTGCGGATCTACAAGTCGCCCGACCAGCCGAACGACCGCTACGAGAATGCGTGGCACAGCGATGCGAGCTGGCGCGTGGCGCCGCCGTTCGGCTGTGTGCTGCGCTGCGTCGACGGTCCGCCGGTTGGCGGCGACACGATGTGGGCGAACATGGTGCTCGCATACGAGCGCCTCCCGGAACACGTGAAGCAGCAGATCGACGACTTGCGTGCACGCCACAGCATCGAGGCGAGCTTCGGCGCGGCGATGCCGATCGACAAGCGCCTCGCGCTGAAGGCGCAGTACCCGGACGCCGAGCATCCGGTCGTGCGCACGCATCCCGAAACGGGCGAGAAGGTGCTGTACGTGAATGCGTTCACCACGCATTTCACGAACTTCCACACGCCGGCGCGCGTGCGGGTCGGGCAGGACGCGAATCCCGGCGCCGGCCAGTTGCTGCAATACCTGATCAGCCAGGCCATGATCCCCGAATACCAGGTGCGCTGGCGCTGGAAGAAGAACAGCGTCGCGATCTGGGACAACCGCAGCACCCAGCACTACGCAGTGATGGACTACCCGCCGTGCGTGCGCAAGATGGAGCGCGCGGGCATCGTCGGCGACGTGCCGTTCTGAGCGCGTCGGCCCCGTAACCGGTCCGCACCCCTGAACCACGCGCCGGGCCTGCCGCCCGGCGCGGCGGGATACGCACGCCCGTACGCCCGCAATACAACGATTTCCACTGGAGGACGACATGCAATTTCTCGACGATTCGCTGCACCCGGAAAACCAGGACAAGGTAGTCATCACGGTCGCGCCGTACGGCCCCGAATGGATGCCGGCCGATTTTCCGGAAGACATTCCGGTGACGATGGACGAACACGTACAGAAGGCCGTCGACTGCTACAACGCCGGCGCGACTGTGCTGCACATGCATGTGCGCGAGCTCGACGGCAAGGGCAGCAAGCGGCTGTCGAAGTTCAACGAACTGCTCGGCCGGCTGCGCGAGGCGGTGCCCGACATGATCCTGCAGGTGGGCGGCTCGATCTCGTTCGCGCCGGAAGGCGAGGGGGCTGACGCGAAATGGCTGTCCGACGACACGCGCCACATGCTCGCCGAGCTGACGCCGAAGCCCGACCAGGTGACGGTCGCGATCAACACCGTGCAGATGAACATCACCGAGCTGATGAACCGCCAGGACATTGCCGGCACGTCGTTGAACGAGGCCGCGTACTGGGATGCGTACCGCGAGATGACCGTGCCGGCCGGCCCGGGCTGGGTCGACGAGCACCTGCGCCGCCTGCAGGCGGCCGGCATCCAGCCGCATTTCCAGCTCACCGGCATGCACGCGCTGGAGACGCTCGAACGGATCATCCGCCGCGGCGTCTATCGCGGCCCGCTGAACGTCACGTGGGTCGGCATCGGCGGCGGCTTCGACGGCCCGAATCCGTACAACTTCATGGAATTCGTGCGGCGCTGCCCGGACGGCGCGTGCATCACGTTCGAATCGCTGATGAAGAACGTGCTGCCGATCAACACGGTCGCGATGGCGCTGGGCCTGCATCCGCGCTGCGGGATCGAGGACACGATCATCGACCAGAAGGGCAACCGGATGACGTCGGTGCAGCAGGTCGAGCAGTGCGTGCGGATTGCGCGCGAACTCGGCCGCGACATCGCGACCGGCAAGGAGGCGAAGGCGATCTACAAGATCGGCGTGCAGTACGACGGCATCGACGAGACGCTGGCGCACCTCGGGATGGCGCCGAACCGCCGGCCGGGCCAGGCGAACGTGCCGCTGCGGGCCGCCTGACGCATCGCGCATCCGGGTAAGCGGCCGTGACGGCCGCTGCCCGCCGATCGTTGTGGCGTGGCACCCACCCCTGCGCAGCGCGCGGGAGCGGACTCCGGTCAACGGAGCGGGGCCACGCAAGCCGCGCCGGAGCACGACCTCCGGCGCCGGAGGAGACACGCATGCTGATCCATCATGTCGAGCCGTCGATGCAGGACGTCGCCGCCGCCGGCCGGCGTGCGCCCGCCTATGCGTGGCTCGTGTTCGGGCTGACCGTCGGCCTGCTGCTGTCGGACTACATGTCGCGGCAGGTGCTCAACGCCGTGTTCCCGCTGCTCAAGCACGCGTGGGCGCTGTCGGACACGCAGCTCGGCTCGCTGTCCGGCGTCGTCGCGCTGCTGGTCGGGCTGCTGACGTTTCCGCTGTCGGTGCTCGCCGACCGCTTCGGGCGCGTGCGCAGCATCGTGCTGATGGCCGCGTTGTGGAGCGTCGCGACGCTCGGCTGCGCGCTGTCGACGAACTACGCGGAGATGCTCGTCGCACGCGGCCTCGTCGGGCTTGGTGAGGCCGCGTACGGCAGCGTCGGCGTCGCGCTGATCCTCAGCATCTTTCCGGCACGGCTGCGCGCGACGCTGACCGGCGCATTCATGGCCGGCGGCGCGTTCGGCTCCGTGTTCGGGATGGCGCTCGGCGGGCTGGTCGGCGCGCATCTCGGCTGGCGCTGGTCGTTCGGCGTGATGGCCGCGCTCGGCATCGTGCTGCTCGTCGGGTATCGCTGCGTCGTGACCGAACGGCGGCTCGCCGCGTATCGCATCGAACCGTGCCGGCGCCACGCCGGCGCACCGCGCGACCTGCGCGGCAACGTGCGCGCGCTGATGTCCGGGCTGTTCGCGTCGCGTTCGGTGATCTGCGCGTATCTCGGCAGCGGGCTGCACCTGTTCGTGCCGGGCGCGCTGTTCGCGTGGCTGCCGAGCTACCTGAACCGCTACTACGCGATGGCGCCCGACCGCGCGGCCGTGCTCGCGGCCGGCTTCGTGCTGCTCGCGGGCGTCGGGATGGTCGGCTGCGGGATCGTCACCGACCGCGTCGGCAAGACCGACGGCAAGCGCAAGTGGCTGACCGCGATCGCGTATTGCGTACTCACGGGCGTGTGCCTCGCGATTGCGTTCCGGCTGCCGCCCGGGTCACTGCAACTCGCGCTGATCTGCGCGGGGATGCTGGTCGGCGCGGGCGCATCCGGTGCGTCGGGCGCGATGGTCGCGAACCTGACGCCGGCCGCGATCCACGCGTCGGCGTTCGCAACGCTCACGCTCGCCAACAACCTGCTCGGCATGGCGCCGGGCCCGCTGCTGACGGGGTGGGTCGCCGATCGTGCCGGGCTCGTCGGCGCACTGCAATGGATTCCCGTCGTGCCGTTCATGGCCGCCGTGCTGTTCGCGATCGGACGCGCGAGCTACGTGGCCGATCTCGCGCGCGTCGAACGCGACCGGCGCGCGTCCCACCTTTCCTGAACGCTTCGGAGACTGCATGACCCTGACGACCACCCCCACCATCCTGATCGTGCCCGGCTTGCGCGATCACGTCGAAGACCACTGGCAGACGCACCTCGAACGGCGCCTGCCGAACGCGCGCGCCGTCGCGCCGCTCGAAGCCGACAAGCTGAGCCGCGCCGCGCGCGTCGCGGCGCTCGATGCGGCGCTGGCCGCGATCGACGGCCCCGTGATCCTCGTCGCGCACAGCGCGGGCGTGATGATTACCGTGCACTGGGCGCGCCAGGCCACGCGCAAGATCCACGGCGCGCTGCTCGCGGCGCCGGCCGATCTCGAGTCGCCGATGCCCGCCGGTTATCCGGCGCCCGATGCGATCGCCGCGAACGGCTGGACGCCGGTACCGACCGGACGTCTGCCATTTCCGAGCATCGTCGCCGCGAGCCGCAACGATCCGCTCGCGCGTTTCGAACGCGTCGAGGCGCTGGCGGCCGGGTGGGGCAGCCAGCTCGTCGATCTGGGGGAGGTCGGGCACCTGAACCCGGCGTCGGGATATGGCGAGTGGCAGGATGCCGAACAGCTGATCGGCGAAGTGGCCGCACTCGGCGCCGCCTGACTGACCGAATATTCCCGCCTTCCGCGCGCCGCGTGCCCGGCGCGCGCCCCGTCACCGTCGGGTCGCGACGCGGCCCCGAACCGATTCCATTTCGCTTCCCGCCGAGATACGACGTCTTAACACGCGGCACAATCGACACGGCACGGCTTCCCACCAGTGATTGACACGCAAATCGTCAACAACCGGAAGGTGTTTGTCAGGGAAAGTCCCGCCCCGCACGCCGTGGTTTTTTGTTGACCGACATCGTATAACGCCGTCATGATTTCCTGAAAAGAAAGGTCCCATCCACCGACCGAAGTGAGGAGACATGAACGCCACCACGATCGCTCGCCGTGTCCGCCGGATCACACTCGCCCTGGGCTTCACGCTGTCTGCCGCGGCCGCCGTTGCCGCCCCCGTCTCGTTGAACATCGTCGATGTCGCGGGCAACCTGCAGCTCACGCAGAAGGCCATCGAAGCCTTCAAGGAAAAGAACCCGAATCTCGTCTCGAACGTCACGTTCACCAACGCGCCCGCGCCGCAGTTGCCGGGCAAGATCAAGGCGATGCAGGCGGCGGGGCGTGCCGACATCGACCTCGTGCTGACGGGCACCGACGCGCTGGCCGCCGGCATCGAGCAGAACCTGTGGCAGAAGCTGCTGCCCGACGACGCGGCCGCGTTTCCCGGCGTGCTCGACAAATACGCGCCCGGCCCGCGCAAGATGCAGGATCTCGCGCAGGGCTACGGCCTCGAGGTCACCTACATGCCGGCCGGCCCGCTGCTCGAATACAACCCGGCGAAGGTCAGCGACCCGCCGAAGACGCCCGATCAGTTGCTCGCGTGGTGCAAGGCGCACCCGAACAAGCTGATCTATGCGCGCCCGGC
Organism: Burkholderia sp. Ap-955; assembly: GCF_011753045.1. Classification (NCBI taxonomy): domain Bacteria; kingdom Pseudomonadati; phylum Pseudomonadota; class Betaproteobacteria; order Burkholderiales; family Burkholderiaceae; genus Burkholderia; species Burkholderia sp. Ap-955. Next base: position 45,455 of record NZ_VWWH01000046.1, on the reverse strand, counting down.
GAACTCGGGCCCCGGCCGCACGTTCCTGATGGGGCTGCCGTACGTGCTCGGCGACAAGAATCCGCAGGATCCGATCAACGGCTGGGACAAGACCTGGGCGTTCCTGAAACAGTTGAACGACTGCGTGCCGTACTACCCGGGCGGCACCTCGGCGGTGATGAAGGAACTCGGCGAGGGCACGCGCGACATGACCGTGACCGTCACCGGCTGGGACCTCAACCCGCGCGCGCTCGGCATCGTGCCGGCCGAATTCAAAATCCAGGCGTTCGACAACATGACGTGGGTCAACGACGCGCACTACATGGTGATCCCGAAGGGCGTGCCGAAGGAAAAGCTCGACGTGCTGTTCAAGCTGATGAGCTTCCTGCTCGAACCGGCGCAACAGTCGATGACCTACGACGACGGCTACTTCTATCCGGGCCCGGCGGTGAAGGGCGTGACGCTCGAGATGGCGCCCGCGCACAGCCAGGAGGTGGTCCGCAAGTTCGGCCGCCCCGAGTACGCGAAGCTGCTCGCGGATCGCCCGCACGTGCAGCCGCTCAGCGCGCAGGCGATGGTCGCCGCGTTCCAGAAGTGGGATCGCGAGATCGGATCGCAGAAGTCGAAGTAACGCATGGACCGGCGGGCGCCGCGGCGCCCGCGTCGATGGAGTTCGCGCAATGAAGCACAGTTTCGAACGACTGCGGCTCGATGGCGTGTGCCGCAGCTTCACCAATGCGGAAGGCGCACAGGTCGCCGCGCTGAACGGGCTCGATCTCGAGATCCGGCGTGGCGAATTCATCGCGCTGCTCGGCCCGTCGGGCTGCGGCAAGTCGACCGCGCTCAACTGCATCGCCGGGCTGCAGCCGCTCACGCGCGGCGGCATCTGGCTGGACGACACGCGCATCGACGTGCTGCCGCCCGAGCGGCGCGGCTTCGGGATGGTGTTCCAGAACTACGCGCTGTTTCCGCACATGTCGGTGCTCGACAACGTCGGCTTCGGCCTCAAGATGCGCGGCGTGCCGAAGCAGGAAACGCGGCGGCGCGCGCAGCAGGCGCTCGAACTCGTGCAACTCGTCGGCCACGAGGGCAAGCTGCCCGGGCAGCTGTCGGGCGGGCAGCAGCAGCGCGTCGCGATTGCGCGCGCGATCGTGATCGAGCCGCCGCTCGTGCTGATGGACGAGCCGCTGTCGAACCTCGATACGAAGCTGCGCATCGAGATGCGCGCCGAGATCCGCCGTATCCACACGCAGCTCGAACGCGCGACGATCTATGTGACGCACGACCAGGACGAGGCGCTGTCGATGGCCGACCGCATCGTCGTGATGAAGGAGGGCGTCGTGCAGCAGGTCGCGACGCCGAAGGACGTCTACACGCGCCCGCACAACCTGCATGTCGCGCGCTTCATGGGCTATCGCAACGTGCTGCCGTTCACACTCGAAGGGATGGCCGGCGATTACGTGAGCGTCGCGGCCGGTGGCGTTCGCGTCACGGGCGTGCCGATGGCCGGCTTCGACGCGAAGGAGGTCGTGGTCGCGCTGCGCCCCGACGACATCGAGCGCGCGGACGAGGGCGGCGACAACACGTTCGACGCGACGGTCGAAACGGTCGAGTACGGCGGCCGCGATTCGCTGATCCGCGCGGTCACGCCGTTCGGCCCGATCTGGGCGCGCGTCGCGGGCGAATTCACGGAAGGCGAGTCGCTGCGGCTGCGCGTTGCGCCGTCACGCACGCTCGTCTACCCGGGAGCGCCGACATGAGCGGCGCAGTCGCGGCGCGGTTACACCAGGAGGCCGCATGAGCACGTTCGCGTCCGGCGGCACGCCGCGCGACGCGAAAGCCTGGCTCGTCACCCCCGCGCTCGCGTTCATCGTCGCGCTGTTCATCTATCCGTTCGCGTACGGCCTCGTGCTGTCGTTCCAGCCGATGAACGGCGGCGGCGCGCTCGCGAACTACGTGCAGTTCTTCACCGACACGGCGATGTGGCCGACCGTGCTCGTCACGCTGAAGCTCGCGGTGCCGGCGACACTGCTCAACGTCGGCATCGCGGTGCCCGTCGCGTTCGCGCTGCGCCGCAACTCGCCGTACCAGAAATTCGTCACGACGCTGCTCGTGATTCCCGTCACGCTCGGCACGGTGCTCGTCGCCGACGGGATGCTCACGTATTTCGGGCCGAACGGCTGGTTTCCGCAGGCGCTGCAGGGGCTGCACCTGTACACCGACGAAGTGCGCCTCACGCACAACTACTGGGGCGTGCTGCTGTCGCTGATCGTGTCGGGTTTTCCGTTCGCGTTCCTGCTTATGCTGTCGTACATCAGCGGCATCGACCCGACGCTCGCGCACGCAGCGGCAACGCTCGGCGCGAACCCGTGGCAGCAGTTCCGGCAGATCTACCTGCCGCTGCTCGTGCCGGGGCTGACGATGGCCGCATGCCTGTCGTTCGTGCAGGCGTTTTCGGTGTTTCCGTCGGCCGTGCTGCTCGGCGCGCCGGCCGGGCCCACGCGCGTGATCTCGATCGCGGCGGCGGAAGCCGCGTTCGAGAGCTACGACTATTCGCTGGCGTCGGCGATCGCGATCGTGATGGGCTTCGTGCAGTTGCTGGTGGTCGCGTCGATGCTGGGCGCGCGCCGCTTCTTCTATACGGGCGCGGTGACGGGAGGCAAGGGCTGATGGCGACCGACAACCATGCCGCGCGCACCTGGCCGCCGAAGCACGACACACCCGACGCGCCCGATGCGCGCCCCGTCGATGCGAGGAAACCGCAGAAGATGACAAGCAATCTCGCCGGCCGCGCATGGAAGGCGCTCGTGTGGGGGCTGATGGCGTTCTTCCTGCTGAACGTGATGCTGCTGATCGCGACCGTCGCGGTGAATTCGATCGCGACCCGCTGGTTCGGCACGCCGCTGCCGCAAGGCTTCACGTTGCACTGGTATGCGAAGGCGTGGGAGGACTTCCAGCTCGCGAGCGTGCTGTGGGTGACCGTCGAGGTCGTCGGCGCGGTCGTGCTGCTGTCGATCGCGCTCGGCGTGCCGGCCGCGTATGCGCTGGCGCGCGTGCAGTTTCGCGGCAAGCGCTTCGCGCTGCTGGTGTTCCTGCTGCCGCTGATGGTGCCGCCCGTCACGTACGGGATCCCGATGGCCACCGTGATGTACAAGGTCGGGCTCGCGGGCACGCTGCCGGGCGTGATCCTCGCGAACCTCGTCCCGGCGCTGCCGTTCGTGATCCTCGTGATGACGCCGTTCATCGAGCAGATCGATCCGAATCTCGAGTCCGCCGCACGCATCTTCGGCGCGAACACGTGGCGCTATTTCCGCTACGTGCTGCTGCCGCTGCTGGTGCCCGGCATGCTCGCCGCCGGGTTGCTCGTGCTGGTGCGCACGATCGGGATGTTCGAGCTGACCTTTTTCACGGCAGGGCCGAGCACGCAGACGCTCGTCGTCGCGCTGTATTACGCGGTGTTCTCGACCGGCGTGCGCGCGCCGCAGTCGATCGACGCGATGGCGATGATCTACATGGCCATCACGCTCGTGTGGGTCGTGATCGCGCTGCAGTTCGTGAGCCCGACGCAGCTCGTCAGCCGCGTGAAGCAGGAGCGGCAGTAGGCGAGGGCGATGCACGGGCACGCGATGCCGCTTGCGCCTCCGTGCAATTGGTTACAAATGGATACCGCGCACCGCGCGCGGACGTTGCAGACTACGCGGCGTTCACCCGATAACGGATACCCATGAAGTTCCATACGCTGCTGACACTCGCCGGTGCATCGACGCTGCTGGCCGCCTGCAACCTGCTCCACGACGGCCCCGGCTCGAGCGACGTCGACGCCGCGGTGCGCCGCGCGCTCGAGGCGGAAAACCACGGCGGCCTGAACGCGCTGTTCGGCCAGCCGCTGCCCGTCTCGGCCGATGTCGTGTCGGCGAAACCCGACGGCGACTGCAAGAAGCTCGGCGATCGCACCTACTCGTGCGATGTCGTGGTCACGTGGCGCAATGCCGACTACAAGCCTTCGCGTGCGAACCTGACCTTCGTGAAGGCCGCCGACGGGTCGTGGCAGACGTCCGGCGTCGACGCCGCGATCGTGACGGGCACCGCGAAATCGCTGGTCGATGAGATCGGCAAGGCATGGCCCGGCAATGCGGCGAGCGGCGCGTCGGCGCCGCAGTAAGTCGGCGGGGACATCGTTCACGCTTTCTCCCTGGCCCGATCACGCCGACACATCGACAAGCCGCCATGGCGACGCGAATCCGCATGTCCGGCCCGTGCGGCGCATTCTCCCGCGTTGAAACCCCGAACTTGCCGAATGCCGTCGCACGGTTTGCCCGCTGCGAAGGCGGGTGCCGCGCTGCGCACACCATGCCCGATCCGGAACGGATGAGCCAGTTCCGGCAACAAAATCGCGCATTGAAAACCGGATCGAAATTCCGCTGACGCGATGCCATGGCGCAACGTTCTCGATCGACGACCTTGCCCAGTCCTGCGGCTTGCAGTGCCAAGGGATGCCACCTATACATATGACTAATCGGGCGCCATATCACGGCAAGGGTGCGGCGTGTCACGGGGGACCATCACCCGTTCGAGCCAACGGGTGCCGAAGGGGGACCCAACATGGGCAAGTGCGTGTCGGCCACGCGGATGTGTTCTGATCCCGGGTCTTCGAAGGGGTTGCACGCATTCGCCCGGTGCGGCTGCAGGCGCGGTTCGCCGGTCGCTCGCCGCGCGAACGCGTTCGCGCAGGGAACGACGGTCCGCTCCGTCGAGTTCGAGCGCGGCTGTCCCGGCAGTCGGCCTATGCGCTGCGCGGGACTCGGGCGAGCGCTGGCGATCATTGCGTGCTTCTTCGCGATGACGGGCCCCGGCGCCAGCGTCGCGGCGGAACCCGGCGTGACTGACGATGCGATCCGCCTTGGCATGGTCAACGCGCAGTCGGGCAATTCCTCGGGCCTGGGACACGGGCTGCTGGTCGGCGCGCAAGCCGTATTCGACGATGCGAACGCGCACGGCGGCGTACATGGCAGGAGGATCGACCTCGTGGTCGCCGACGATCGCTACGAGCCCGACCGGACCGTGGACGACACGCTGGAGATGATCGAGCGGCGCAACGTCCTCGCCCTGTTCGGCTACGTCGGCACGCCGACGACCACCGCGGTGCTGCCGATGATCCGGGATGCGGGCATTCCGCTCATCGGCGTCTTCAGCGGCGCGACGGCACTGCGCAAGCCCGTCATTCCGGAGGTATTCAACATTCGGGCGAGCTATGACGACGAAACGCGCGTGCTGGTCGAGCATTTGATCGCGCACGATCGCGCAAAGCGTTTCGCGGTGTTCTACCAGGACGACGGCTTCGGGCTCGCGGTACTGGCGGGCACGCGGCTCGCGTTGCAGCGCCATGGCCTCGACGTCGTCGCCACGGGCACGTTTCGCCGCGGCACGACCGCGGTCGCCACGGGCCTTGCGGCCGTGCTCGGCGGCCGGCCCGACGTCGTGATCATGGTCGGGCCGTATACGCCGGTGGCCGCATTCATTCGCGCGGTGCATCGGGAAGGCCTCGATGCGCGGCTCGCGGCGGTGTCGTTCGTCGGCACCGACGACCTGTTGCGCCTGATCGGCGACGAAGGCAACGGCACGCTGATCTCGCAGGTCGTGCCGCTGCCGCGGAATGAACGCCCCGTGATCCAGGATTGCGCACGGCTGATCGCGCAGCGCTTTCCGGACGAACAGGTGGGCGTGGTGCACATCGAGGGCTGCCTCGACGCGAAGATCGCGCTGATCGGGCTGGAACGCGCGGGCCCGAAGCCGACCCGGGCAACCCTGAAGCAGGCGCTCGAATCGATTCATCATCTCGATCTGGGCGGCCTGGTGGTCAACCTGGGTGCCGACGATCACCAGGCACTGGACGACGTGTTCCTCACCGAAATCGCACACGGTCGCGTCACACCGCTGGACGCGCCGGCCAGATAACGGACCGGATGGCCGCGGGCAGGCCATCCCGATCCTGGAGGGCTGCATGGACATCAAGGCGAAACTCGTCACCAGCACCGGCCTGATGCTGCTCGGCGCGGTGGCGACTTCCCTGACGAGCCTGACCGCCGTGCACGGCATTGCATCCGGCGTGCGCATGCTGACGACGGAATCGATTCCGCAGCAGGTGCGCAGCAACGAACTGGAGCGTGCGTACGCGGAACTGGCGGTCGATTTCGGCCGGCTCGAACGGGCTCGGGACGCGTCGGAGCGCGAGCAGTCGTCGTCGGAGATCGAAACGCAATTGCAGCGGATCGCCGACATTACGACCGCCGTGCGCGCGATCGACGGGCACGGGATCGACGAGCCGTCCGCCGATATCCGGACGATGCTCGCGTCGATGAACGAAGGCGTCGAGAAGCGCCTGCGGAGCGACGCGCAGCTCGTCGCCGAACGCCAGTTCATCGAACGCGTCCAGGCACGCGGCGCCAGGCTGCTGAGCGAGGTCGCCAAGGAGACCGAGCAGCTCGACCACGAAGCCGATGCCGCGGTGAGCAGTGCGCTTGCGGCCAATTCCGCCTACAACCGGACGATTCATGCGCTCGACCAGGTCCGCCTGAACGTCAAGGACATCATCACCCTTGCCGGTCGCGTCGACGTCGCACCGAACCGATACCGGCTCGCGCCGCTGCGGGAACGCATGCAGGCGTCGCTCGACGGCGCGAGCAATGCACTCTCGACCGCGGCGCCGAACCTCGACGGCACCGCGGCGCAGGGTGCGGCGAACGCGCTCGGGCGCCTGGCGGCCGACATCCTCGACGGCAACGACGGTCTGCTCACGCTGCGCGGCGGCATGTTCGCGGCGCCGTCCGTCGCGGCACGCTACCGCGCGAAAGAGGAGCGGGTCCTGCAGTCGCTCGATGCACTCGACGTGACGCTGGCGGAGATCGCGGATCCGTTCGCGCTGCGAATCGTCGATGCACGACATCGACTCGACGAAGCCGTCGCATTCCAGCGCCGGGCGGTACGGATCGCGTCACTGTCGACCCTCGTCAATGGCGGAATCAAGGAACTCGCGGCCGACCTGCGTGCGGTCGCGCAGAGCGAAGGCACCGACCGCATCGAGCGCGGCGAAGGCGTGCGCAAGAATATCGGCGCGCTCGCCGCATCCGCCGCCGCCTTGCGCGATGCGCTCGTCGCGGACCGGCTCGGCAGCGCGAGCCGCGCACGGGAAGTGGCTGCGCTGGCGACGGAACTGGCCGGATCCGCCCGTCGCATCCTCGCGGTGAAGTCGGACGTGCTGTCCAACGACTTGGCCATGCAGCGCATCGTCGCGGACGTCGACACGACCGCGAATCGCCTCGCGGCCTACTCGGAACAGCAGGCCGTACGCGTCGATCTGCAGCAGCGCGCCGTCGTATCCGACGTCTACCGGGCCGTGACGAGCGCGTTCCTGATGATCGTGGCGGTATCGTTCCTGCTCGCGATCGGCGGCCTCGTGATCAGCCATCGTCTCGGCACGTCGATCGCCCGCCCGCTGTCGAACCTGACGCGCACGATGGCGCGCATCCGCCACGGCAACGATCTGTCGCTGCGCATGGCCCACAAAGGCCGCGACGAAGTCGCGGCCCTGATCGCCGGCTTCAACATGATGCTCGACGAAATCGAGCGGCGCGATGTCGATCTGCAGGCGGCGATCGCGACGGCCGAAGCGGCGAACTCGGCGAAATCGGAATTTCTCGCGAGGATGAGCCACGAGATCCGCACGCCGATGAACGGCGTGCTCGGCATGACCGAACTGCTGCAGCGCACGCGGCTGACGTCGAGGCAACGCAAGTTCGTCGACACCGTGTATCGATCCGGGCAGACGCTGCTCGTCATCATCGACGACATTCTCGATTTTTCGAAGATCGAGGCCGGCAAGCTGACGCTGGAGCGCATCGATTTCAACCTGCATCAATTGCTCGACGATGTCGTCGCCCTGCTGGAGCCGAACGCAGGGCGCAAGGCACTCGCGCTCGTGTACCGGCGCGCCGCCAACGTTCCGGAATGGATGCGCGGCGACCCGGTGCGCCTGCGGCAGGTCCTGACGAACCTGATGGGCAATGCGATCAAGTTCACCGAGCACGGGCACGTCGAGCTGAGCGCATCGTATGCGGAAGACGGTCGCATCGTGTTCGTGATCGCCGACAGCGGCATCGGCATCGCGCCCGATGTGTCCGCGCAGTTGTTCCAGCCGTTCCAGCAGGCCGACAGCTCGATCGCACGCAAATACGGCGGGACCGGCCTGGGGCTCGTGATTGCCCGGCAGCTGGCCGAGATGATGGGCGGCTCGCTCGCGCTCGACTCGACACCGGGAAAGGGCTCGGTATTTACCGTGACGATGCGGTTCGAGCCGGCATCCGGCGGGGGCGGCATCGCGGCCCATGCGAGATCGTCGCTCGCGGGTCTGAAGGTGCTGATCGTGGACGACAGCGAGACCGATCGCAGCGTGTTGCTCGAGCACGCGATCGAATGGCAGCTGTGCGTGGCCACGGCGATCGGCGGCGACGACGCGCTGTCGCAGTTGCGCGCGGCCGTCGCCGACGGTGCGCCGTTCGACCTCGCGATCGTCGACGTCCGGATGCCCGGCATGGACGGCATCTCGCTCGTGCAGCACATCCGCCATGATCCGTCGCTGCGTGCGCTCAGGATCATCACGCTGACCGCGTTCGAGATGATGGACAGCGTCCAGGTCGCGCGCGAACTCGACATCGCCGCGCGACTGACGAAGCCGCTGCATGGCGCCGACCTTTATGCGGCGATCGCATCGACGATGCAGGTGATGCCGCACCGCATGCCGCCGGCGGCCGATGAAGCCGGGCCGGACCCGGACAGGCCACTCGACGCAATCCCCGCGCATGTGCTGCTGGTCGAGGACAACGCGGTCAACCAGCAGATCGCGCTCGCGATGCTGGAGGACACCGACTATCGGGTCGCCGTGGCCGACAACGGCGAGCAGGCGTTGAAAATGCTGGACGACGACGCCTTCGACGTGGTTCTGATGGACTGCCAGATGCCGCTGCTGGACGGCTTCGAGGCCACGCGGCGGCTGCGACGGCGCGAAACCGAAGCCGGCGCGCCGCGCATGCCGGTCATTGCGTTGACGGCCAATGCGCTCAGCGGCGACCGCGAACGCTGCCTGGCCGCCGGCATGGACGACTATCTCGGCAAGCCGTTCCACCGCGATGCGCTGCTGCGGATGCTCGCGCGCCATGTTCGCGCCGACGCAAGCGTGCCGGCCGCCAAGAGCGATGAGGCAGGGGCGCCGGTCGACATCGAAACGGGCACGCAGGCGACGCCCGGCGCGAGCGAGACGGCGGCCGCCGGTCCGGACGATGACGCCGGCGTGATCGACCGCAAGGCGCTCGATGCATTGCGCGCGCTCCAGCGGCCCGGCCGCCCGGATGTGCTGACCCGGATCATCGATCAATTCACGGCCGACGCGCCGCGGCTGATCCGCGACATGCACGCAGCGGTCGAAGCAGGTGACGCCGATGCGCTGAAGCTGGCCGCCCATACGCTGAAATCGAGCAGCGCGAACGTCGGCGCGCACCTGCTGTCAGCCCGCTGCCGCGAGATCGAGCGTCTGGCGCGCGCTGCCGACGTGAGCGCCGCAGAGACGCTCGTCGCCGGCACGGATACGGAATTCGGGCACGCGCACGCCGCGCTGATCGCCGAGCGCGTGGACGGTTGAAGCTTGAACGATCGCCGGCCGGTCGCCGCGGCGATCGCGCGTCGGCGCAAACAGGAGGACGGTCGTGAACCAGGACAATGCCGATTTGCCGGCGATTCTGATCATCGATGACGATGCAATGACGCGCCTGCTGGTCGTGGAAACGCTCGAGCCCGAAGGTTTCCGCGTCGAGGAGGCGACGGGGCCGCAGGAGGGCATCGACGCGTTCCTGCGTTGTCGCCCCGCCGTCGTGCTGCTCGATGTCGAAATGCCCGGCGGCGACGGCTTCGACTGTTGCCGCGCGCTGCGCGCCTTGCCGGAAGGTCGCCGCGTGCCGATCGTGATGCTCACGGGCAACGACGACGACGAATCGATCGCCAGCGCGTTCGATGCCGGCGCGACCGACTTCGTGTCCAAGCCGATGCGGTGGAAGCTGCTGGGCTACCGGATCCGGTATCTGCTGCGCGCCGCCGCTGCCGTCGAAAAACTGGCGACGACCGAGGTCAGCCTCACGCACGCGCAGGCGCTCGCGCACCTGGGCAACTGGGAGTACCAGGCCGGGCGCACGGACGGCTACTGGTCGCCGGAGCTGTACCGGATTCTCGGGCTCGACGCCACACGCGCCCCGCCGACGTTCGAGCGGCTGGTGCAAGCCGTTCCGGCCGACGAGCAGCCGCTGCTCGTGCAGTCGTACACGAGCCTGCGCACCGAGGGTGTCGCATTCTCGCTCGAGCATCGACTGATTCACGAGGACGGCACCGAGCGCTACGTGCTGCACCAGGCGGAGTCCGGGCGCGATCCGAACCACGCGATCATCCTGCGCGGCATCGTTCAGGACATCACCGAGCGCAAGATGCAGCAGGGGCGTATCGAATACCTGGCCAACCACGATGCGCTCACCGGCCTGCCCAACCGCAACCTGCTCGGCGACCGGATGGAGCAGGCGATGTCGCAGGCGAGACGCACCGGGCAGCTGATCGCGGTGATGGTGCTCGACCTGGACCGTTTCAAGCACGTCAACGACAGCTTCGGCCACTCGGTCGGCGACGGGCTGCTGCGGGTCGTCGCCGCGCGCCTGACGAGTTCCGTGCGCGACGGCGACACGGTCGCGCGGCTCGGCGGCGACGAGTTCGTCGTGATGCTGGTCAACCTGTCGACGCCATCGGATGCGGATGTGATCGCCCGCAAGATCCTGGACACCTTCATCGCGCCGTTCGTGCTGGAAGGGCACGATCTGCACGTGACGACCAGCGTCGGCGTCAGCCTCTGTCCGACCGACGGCACGAACGCGGAGGCGCTGCTGAAAACGGCCGATGCCGCGCTGTACTGCGCGAAGGAACACGGGCGCAACTGCTACAGCTTCTATACCCGCGAACTGGGTGCGCGCGTGGAAGAGCAGACCATCCTGGAAAACGCGCTGCACCGGGCCGTCGCAAACGGCGAACTCGAGCTGTACTACCAGCCGAAGGTCGATCTCAAGACCGGCCAGATCAGCGGGGTCGAGGCGCTGATTCGATGGCGACGCCCGGGAATCGGCATCATTCCGCCGGACCGCTTCATCCCGATCGCCGAGGAATCCGGACTGATTCTGCCGATCGGAGAGTGGGTGCTGCGCACCGCGTGCGCACAGGCCGTCGCCTGGCAACAGGACGGGCATCCCCCGATCCGGATCGCCGTCAACCTGTCGGCGTGCCAGTTCCGGCAACAGGACGTGGCCGCCATGGTACGCAAGACGCTCCGGGAAACGGGACTGGCGCCGGCCTCGCTCGAACTCGAGCTGACCGAAAGCGTACTGATGCAGGACTGCAATACGATCGCGCACACGCTGCGCGAACTGAAGGCGCTCGGCGTCGTCCTGTCGCTGGATGATTTCGGCACCGGCTATTCGAGCCTGTCGTACCTGAAAGACTTGCCGATCGATGTCGTCAAGATCGATCGGTCGTTCCTCAGCGACGTCACCACCAGCGCGGAAGGCGCGTCGCTGACGCGCTCGATCATCGCGATGGCGGAGTCGCTGCACATGGAGACGGTGGCCGAAGGCGTCGAAACCGAAGCGCAGCTGTCGTTCCTGAACCGGCACCGCTGCCACTCGATGCAGGGCTACTACTTCAGCCATCCGGTGACCGGCGATGAAATCGCCGGCATGCTGTCGGCCGGCTCGGAACTGCCCGAACACTGCCGGCAGCGCGAACTGCTGCACCGGACGCTGCTGCTGGTGGACGACGATCGCGCCACCCTGCAGATGCTCAGGCAGGCGCTGGGCCGCGACGGCTACGAGATTCTCGACACCACCGACCCCGACGAGGCGCTCGGCCTGCTCGCCCGGCATCGCGTCGGCGTCATCGTGTCCGACTTCCACTTGCCGAGCGCGTCGGGAATCGACCTGCTGCAGCGCGTCAAGGCGTTGTACCCGGACATCGTGCGCATCCTGCTGTCGGGTTACGGCGACGGGCAATCGATCGCCAGCGCATCCGGCGACGGATCGGTCCAGAAGCTCCTGATCAAGCCGTGGGATGTCGCGCTGCTGCGCAAGCACATCGTCGAGTCGTTCCAGCGATTCGAGCACGACTCGCTGCACAACGGGCTCGGCATCGGCGCGGGGCGCCTCGGCGCGCACCGATCGCCGCTCCGGCCCGTCGGCGCGCCGGAACCGCGCGACCGGGCCTGAGCAAGGGCCACGCGAAACGGCGGGGGTGGACGGCCGTCATAAAGGGTACGACCAGGCTGACAAACGGTATGCGGCCCAGGCTATAGGGAAAACCCTTATTTCGAGATATAATCACGGCCTGAGAGATAGGTCGAACCATGCCTGAACGTTTCCAAACCCTTGAAAAATTTGTGTTTTCCCTCGTCGTGATGTCCGCGGTCGTGTGCTCGGCATTCCTCGCGTACGAGCGTCACCCCGAGATCAAGATCGCCCTGCACGAAGGCGAAGCGCTGATGCGCGAGAGCGCCAAGTACTCGGTCATCTGCTCGCCGTCCAAGGTCGATCCTTGCGTCGAGATGTCTGCTTACTGAAATTCGCGTCGATAGCGGTGCGCTGCTATCGAAACGGACGTTTCCAGAATTCGTCCCATTCAGTTTCGGACTCGTCCTATACCGTTGGCCGTCTGGATTCCTTAAAGTAGAGCCCTTCAGGCATTCAGAAACCGGCCGCAAGATAGGGCGGATGCACGAACCCGTAACGTGCCGAGTCGCTGGCGTAAGCAGCCCCCGAATTCAGCCGGCCCCGCTTCGAGCCATCGAGCGGGGCCGTTCTGTTTGCGCGGTTCAAATCACCTTCCGTTACGCCATGCGCCACGCGCGTCACACCACGTGCCGCGGCGCGCCACCCACGAACGCGGCGACGTTTTCCACGAGCTGATCGGCGAGCGCCTGCATCGCTTCGTCGCTCGCCCACGCGACATGCGGCGTCAGGATGAATGCCGGATGCGACAGGATCGCGTGGAACGGATGCGCGGCCGGCAGCGGCTCCTGCGTGACCACGTCGAACCCCGCGCCCGCGATCTGCCCCGACTGCAACGCATCGACGAGCGCGCTTTCATCCACGAGCCCGCCGCGTGCGGTATTGATCAGCAACGGCCGGCGCGCCATCCGCGCGAACGCGGCCGCATCGATCACGTGCCGCGTCGCCGGCGTGAGCGGGCAGTGCAGCGTGATCACGTCGCTGTCGCGCAGCAGCGTGTCGAGCGGCGCGTAGTCGTCTCCTGCCGCATCGCCGTGCGCCGCGAATCGCACCCGCATGTCGAGCGCGCGGGCGATGCCGGCCACCGCGCGTCCGAGCACGCCGTCGCCGACGATCCCGATCGTCGAGCCGGCCAGGTCGCGAATCGGATGATCGAAAAAGCAGAACTGCCCGCTGTCGAGCCAGCGCCCCGCGCGCACCGCGTCGCGGTACGCGACGAGGCTGCGGCGCAGCGCGAAGATCAGCGCGAACGTGTGCTCGGGCACCGTACGGACCGCATACCCGCGAATATTGCTCACGACGATGCCGCGCGCCGCGCACGCGTCGAGATCGACGATGTCGGTGCCCGTCGCGGCGATCGCGATCATCCGCAGGCGCCGTGCGTCGGCGAGCGTTGCCGCGTCGAGCCGCACCTTGTTGGTCACGACGATGTCCGCGTCGCCGATGCGCGCGGCAATCTCGTGCGCGGCCGTCCGGTCGAACGTGCGCAACGCGTGCGGGAACGGAAACGGCTTCAGCACGGTGTGCGGCGACAGCGTCGCGCGATCGAGAAACACGATCGTCGCGGGGGAGGAAACAGAAAACATGGCGGGTCTCGCTGACAGGCGCCCGGCGGGCGCGGAACGGGTTCGATTCTGCCGGCGGCGCGCGTGGCGTCGTTTGACCGTTGCGCGAGCGCGCTTTCCCGGATGGAAAGGCTGACGCAACGCCTGCGCCAAGGGCGTGACGTGCGCCTTTCCGAAACGGAAAGGCTGGTTGAGCATCGATCGATTTTCGCCGGGCGCGAACGTCGTCATGATCGCCTTCATCGACAACACGATTTCATCGGAGACAGCCATGACACGCCCCCTGGATGGCATCCGCGTGCTGGAACTCGGCCAACTGATCGCCGGGCCGTTCGCGGGCCGGATGCTCGCTGAATTCGGCGCCGACGTGCTCAAGGTCGAGCCTCCCGGGCTCGGCGATCCGCTGCGCAAATGGCGGCTGCTGCATGAAGGCACGTCGGTCTGGTGGGCCGCGCAGTCGCGCAACAAGACCTCGCTCACGCTCGACCTGCGCACGCCCGAAGGGCAGGACGTCGTGCGCCGCCTCGTGGCCGAGACCGACGTGCTGATCGAGAACTTCCGGCCCGGCACGCTCGAGGGCTGGGGGCTCGGCTGGGACGCGCTGTCCGCGATCAACCCGGGGCTCGTGATGCTGCGCGTGTCGGGCTTCGGGCAGACGGGCCCGTACCGCGACCACCCCGGCTTCGGCGTGATCGCCGAGGCGATGGGCGGCCTGCGGCACCTGACCGGCGAGCCCGGCCGCACACCGGTGCGCGTCGGTATCTCGCTCGGCGATTCGCTGTCGGCGCTGCACGGCGTGATCGGCGTGCTGCTTGCGCTGCGGCATCGCGAACAGCAGGGCGGCAAGGGGCAGGTCGTCGACGTCGCGCTGTACGAGTCGGTGTTCAACATGATGGAAAGCCTGCTGCCCGAATACTCGGCGTTCGGCGCCGTGCGCGAGGCGGCCGGCAGCAGCCTGCCCGGCATCGCGCCGACCAACGCGTACCGCTGCCGCGACGGCAAGTACGCGCTGATCGCCGGCAATGGCGACAGCATCTTCCGGCGCCTGATGGAGCTGATCGGCCGGCCCGATCTCGGCAACGATCCCGCGCTCGCGCACAACGACGGGCGCGTCGCGCAGGTCGAGCGCATCGACGCGGCAATCGGCGAATGGAGCGCGCGGCACGATCTCGACGCCGTGCTGGCCGCGCTGAACGAAGCACGCATTCCGTCCGGACGCATTTACGACGTGGCCGACATCGCGGCCGACCCGCATTACCGCGCACGCGACATGCTCGTCGATGCCGCGCTGCCCGACGGTACGCCGGTGCTCGTGCCGGGCATCGTGCCGAAGCTCGGTGCGACGCCCGGGCGCATCGAACACGCGGCGCCCGCGCTCGGCGCGGATACCGACGCGGTACTCGAATCGCTCGGTATCGATGCGGCGACGCGCGGCGACTGGCGCGCGCGCGGCGTGATCTGAGAAGCGGATACAGGAGCAGACAACATGAGCGGCCAACGCAAACGCCTCTACCTCCACGAAGTCGCGACCCGCGACGGTTTCCAGAACGAAGCAGCCTTCGTCGACACCGACGACAAGATCGCACTCGTAGACGCGCTGAGCGCGTGCGGCTACGCGAAGATCGAGGTCACGTCGTTCACGTCGCCGAAAGCGATCCCCGCGTTGCGCGACGCGGAGGCCGTGATGCATGGCATCACGCGCGCACCGGGTGTGGTCTATACGGTGCTCGTGCCGAACGTGCGCGGCGCGGAGCGCGCGCTGTCGTGCGGCGTCGACGAAGTGAACCTCGTGATGTCGATGAGCGAAAGCCACAATCGCGCGAACCTGCGGATGACGCGCGAGCAATCGTTCGCGCAGTTGCGCGACGTGATCGACGCAGTACGCGGCACCGGTGTCGCGATCAACGTGTCGCTGTCGACCGCAATGGGCTGCCCGATGGAGGGCGATGTTGCAGCCGAAGGCGTGCTCGCATGGATGCAGCGCTTCGCGGATCTCGGCGTGCACGGCTTCACGCTGTGCGATACGACGGGCATGGCGTTTCCGTCGCAGGTGCGCGACCTGTCGGCACGTGCCCGCGAGCGCTTCGGCGCGCTGCAGCTCACGCTGCACTTCCACAACACGCGCGGGATGGCGCTCGCGAATACACTCGCGGCACTCGACGCCGGGATCGACCGCTTCGACGCGTCGCTCGGCGGGCTCGGCGGCTGCCCGTACGCGCCGGGCGCGACCGGCAACGCGTGCACCGAAGAACTCGCGCACATGCTCGAACTCGACGGCTACGATACGGGCATCGATCTCGCGGCGGTGCTGGCCGCGTCGGCACGGCTGCCGGCGCTGATCGGGCATGACGTGCCGAGCCAGATCCTGAAGGCCGGGCGCCGTTCGGACCTTCATCCGCCGCCGCGCGCGGACGCCGGCGACATGCCCGCGCAGCGCGCGTTCTCATGAACCACGAACAGGAGCGAACCTCATGGCGCTGATCGACCACCTCGACCATCTCGTGCTGACCTGCGTCGATCCCGACCGGACCAGGCATTTCTACACCGAGGTGCTGCAGATGCAGCTCGAAACCTTCGGCGCGGGCCGGATCGCATTCCGCTTCGGCAACCAGAAGATCAACCTGCACGTGCGCGGCGCGGAGTTCGAGCCGAAAGCGCATGTGCCGGTACCCGGCGCGCTCGACCTGTGCTTCATCGCGTCGGTGCCGCTCGACGACGTGATCGCACACCTGAAGCGCGTCGATTGGCCGATCGTCGAAGGGCCCGTCGAGCGCACGGGCGCGACGCAGAAGATCCGGTCGGTCTACGTACGCGATCCCGACCTGAACCTGATCGAGATTTCCGAGTTGATCTGAGTGCCGGCGCACAGCCGCGCCGATCTCCCGCCGAAAACGGACAGCCGGTTTCCGCGCTCGCCGATTCCGGATAGCCGGCCCGTACCGCGCTGCGGATAATGCAGGCATCGGCGACTGAGAAGCCGCCTTCGCACCGGACGCAACGCTTGCGTCCGCGCTTCCGCAACCCGACCCAGGCAATTCACGATGACGATCCTCTATCGCGGCATGGACCGCGCGGCGCTCGACGCCGCCTATCTGAACACGAAGGTAGTGCCCGATTTCCCTGCATTGCTGGCGTCGATGCAGGCGCGCAGCGCAACGCTCTATGAAGCCGCGTCCGTCAGGCGCGACCTGCGTTACGGCGCGCAACCCGCGCAGCGTTTCGACTGGCTGTCGTGTGGTCAGCCCGATGCGCCGCTGTTCGTGTTCATTCATGGCGGCTACTGGCAGCACTGCGCGAAAGAGGATTTCGCCTACGCGGCAAGCGGGCCGCTCGCGCGCGGTTTCGACGTGATACTCGCCGAATACACGCTTGCACCGGTCGCAACGATGACCGACATCGTCGGCGAGATCGGCGCGCTGCTCGACTACCTGGCGAACGACCCCGACGGCCTCGGCACAGCGAAGCGGCCGATTCACCTGAGCGGCCATTCGGCGGGCGGCCACCTGACGGCCGTGCACCGCGCGCATCCGGCCGTCGTGTCGGCGCTTGCGATCAGCCCGCTCGTCGATCTCGAACCGATCTCGCTGTGCTGCCTGAACGACAAGCTGCAGCTCACAGCGCACGAAGTCGAAACGTACAGCCCGCTGCGCCATGTCGGGCCCGGCGCACCGACGGTCGTTGCGGTCGGCGACGCCGAGCTGCCCGAACTCGTCCGGCAGGCACGCGACTACGCAGCGGCGTGCGACGCGGCCGGCGAACGGATCGTCCATGTCGGGCTGCCCGGCATGCAGCACTTCGACGTGCTCGACGATCTCGCGAAGCCGGACGGTGCGATGCTTGCCGCATTACGGTCGATCGCGCCGCGCCAGGCGTGCCGTTTCGCGCTCACGCGGCCGGGCGTATGATCGGCGTCAGGCCGCGGCGCTGACGGCAAGCGCCGGCACGGCACTCCCAGGAAACACGACATGGTGAACCCGCTTCATTTCGATCTGCAGTCGCTGCGCGTGTTCGCGCTCGTCGCCGAGCACGGCAGCCTGACGAAAGCGGCCGAACACGGCCAGCTCACGCTGTCCGCGGTCAGCAAGCGCATCGCCGAGCTCGAAAGCGTGACGGGCAGTGCGCTGTTCGTCCGGCACGCGCGCGGTGTCGAGCTGACGCCCGCGGGCCGCGCGCTGCTCGACCATGCGGCGAAGGTGATCGAGCAGGTCAACCGGATGGCGCACGAGATGAGCGACTACGTCGCCGGCGTGCGCGGCCACATCCACGTGTGGACCAACACGTCCGCGATCGTCCAGTTCCTGCCCGCCGATCTCGCCGCGTTCCTCACCGACAATCCGGGCATCAAGGTCAGCCTCGAAGAGCGGCTGAGCCACGAGATCGTCGACGCACTCGCATCCGGCAAGGCCGATCTCGGCGTGTTCGCCGACAACGTGCCGGCCCCCGGCATCGAACGGCGGCTGTACCGGCGCGACGAGCTCGTGCTGCTCGTGCCACGCACGCACCGGTTCGCCGCGCGAGACAGCATCCGCTTCGCGGATACGCTCGACGAGGACTACGTGGGGCTCAGTGACGGCAGTTCGCTGCTCGCGCGCATGACCGACGCGGCGTTCGCGGTCGAGCGCTCGCTGAAGCTGCGGATCCAGGTATCGAATTTCGACGGCGTGAGCCGGATGATCGAGGCAGGGCTCGGCATCGGCAT
This sequence comes from Burkholderia sp. Ap-955, assembly GCF_011753045.1. Taxonomy (NCBI): domain Bacteria; kingdom Pseudomonadati; phylum Pseudomonadota; class Betaproteobacteria; order Burkholderiales; family Burkholderiaceae; genus Burkholderia; species Burkholderia sp. Ap-955. Next base: position 26,856 of record NZ_VWWH01000046.1, on the reverse strand, counting down.
CCTGCCGCGCGATGCGGTGACCGGCGAGCGCGCGGCGCGGCTCGGGGTCGTGAAGCTCGACGATGCGTGGGCCACACGAACGCTGTGGGTTGGTGTGAAGGCGGGCACCGTGCTGACGACCGATATCGCGAAGCTGTTCGATTTCATGTCGGCACGGTGAGGCGGGGCTGCGTGCGCAAAGCCGGTTCGGCCCGGATTCCGGAAAACACGATCATCGGTCCACGTTCGCACCGCTTTCCAACGTTCTGTCCAATCCCTCAACAACTGGATCCGGGGCCGCTACATGAACGATTTGAACTACCGCCTTATTGTCGGCTTTGTCGTTGTCGCTCACGGCATCGCGATGTCCGCCATCATGGCATTTCGTCCGGAACGGATCTTGGCCTTCCATTGCCGATCGAGGGCCTGGCGATGGTCGTACAAATTCATTTACAACATGTCGACCGAAGATATCATGTCGGCCAGAATGATTCGAATCACCCGATTCCAGGGGTGGGTAGGGCTGGTGTTCTGTACGGTCATTATGTGGGGCTTCCTGTTTCGCTAGTAGCGAGGCGTCACCGGCTCGCGCATTCATGAGCGCCCCTTTGGGGATCGGGCGAACGTGTCACCGCAGATGACTGGCAACATATCGCCCAGGAAATCCAGCAGCCATCGAAAATGATGCGGGCGCACGCTCCCATGCCCCCGCATTCCCCCGCTCAAACCGGATTGATCTCATCCTGGCTGCGCCGCGTAGTCAGCGGCCCGAGCACACGCAGCGTGACGGCAACGATGCCAAGCGCTACCGAAATCACGCCGAACATCGCACCCGCGCCATAACTGCCGAGCACCGGCAACAACACGAACGGCAGCACACCGCTGACGATCCGCGACAGCGCATAGGTACTGCCGATCGCCGTCGAGCGCACCCGCGCCGGGAAAATCTCCGCCTGGTACACGTGATACGCGTTGCTGAACACGTTCGACGCGCAGGTCGTCAGGAATCCGAAGCCGACGATCAACGCGGTATTGCCCGAATACGCGAAGCACAGCCCGAACCCGGCGATCGACAGGATCGACACGATCACGAGCGTGCGACGCTCGATCCAGTTGAGCAGCGGAATCGACAGCAGCGAGCCGACCGGATAGCCGACGAACGACAGCGCGATGAACAGCGTGCTGTCCGTCACGTCGAAGCCGCGACTTTTCACGACCGTGCCGGCCAGCGTACCGAACCCGTAATAGCCGAAGCCCTGAAACAGGTGAAAGATCGCGAGCATCCCGTAGCGCGCGCCGTACGGTTCGCGCCGCAGCAGCGCGATGCGCTCGCCAAGCCCGAGCGGCCGTTGCGGCTCGACCGGCTCCGCGAACTGCTCGGGCACGCGCACACTGGTGCCTTCCGCGAAGCGCCGCAATGCCGCATGCGCGTCGGCGGTGCGACCCTGCGCGAGCAGCCAGCGCGGGCTCTCCGGCAGCCGGTGCTGGACGAGCAGTACGTACACGGCGCCGAGGCTGCCGATCGCGAGAATGATGCGCCAGCCGGCCACGCCGCCCACATGCAACGGGTTCAGCCACAGCGCGAGGAACCCGACGAGCGGCACCGCGACATAGGAAGTCGTATAGGCCCACGCGGCGAGCCGCCCGCGCTTTTCCTTCGGCAGGATCTCGGACAGGAAGCTGTCGGCAACCGGATAGATCGCGCCGACGCCGATGCCGGTCAGGAACCGGCACGCGACGAGCATGTCGGCATTCACCGAAAACGCACCGACCAGCGAGAATGCGCTGTACCACGTGAGCGTCAGCAGGAACGCCTTGCGCCGGCCGATGCGGTCGGCGAGGCTGCCGAGGCACATCGCGCCGAAGAACATGCCGATGAACGCCGAGGCCAGCAGCAACTTGAAATCGGTGCTCTGCCGGCTCAACCCGTATTCGTTCTGCAACGCGGAACCGATCGTGCTGACGAGGAAAATCTCGTACATGTCGAAGAACAGCCCGATGCCGATCACCCAGACGACGAACCGGTGCAACGCGCCGACGGGCAGGTCGTCCATGAAATCGCCGAGCGTGACGCGGCGGGCGGGGAGGGCCGACGCATCGGCGCCGACGCCGGCAGCGGCCGGCGGTCGTGCGGACGCGGGTCCGCCCGCGTTGCCGCCGAGATCGAGGGAATGGCTGTTCATCGTGTCTCCTGATTATCGATACGCCGTGGCGCGAGGCCCGGCCGTTCGCGACCGGCGCGATGCATCCGGTCGCACGACGTGGCGGCAGGCACCGCAAGGCCGGTGAAGGGGCGGACAGGCGGGCTGTACCGATCGTCCGACACATGGTGGGCAAATCCGCGGCACGTGATAATTGCGGATGCCTCAAGCGTCCTTTCCTGCGCAGAAAGGGTGCAGAACACGCGGCAGCCGGCATGCACGCGGCAGGCCCGTGCAGCCTGCCTGGCGCGCGGTCATGCACCGGAGCCGATTGCGCGCTCGCGCAACCGGCAGGCCGGGAAAACCATGAGACCGATGGCCTGGCCGCCGGCGCGAAAACCGCCGGCGGCCAGGCGTTCGTGCTCAGTCAGCCGGCACGAACGCCGCCCCGTAAAACACGCGCACGGGGTTGCCGCGCTCCAGCGCAAAGTGCTGCATCCGCCGCTGCCGGCGCGCATCGGACGCGTGACGGTCGGCTTCCTGCTGCAGTCGAACCTGCAGCAACTGCAGCGCCAGGCGCTTGTTCGCGTGCTGGCTGCGCTCGCTTTCCACGCGCACCGACAGGCCGGTCGCGACATGGGTCGCACGAATCGCGGAGCTCGTCTTGTTCACGTGCTGGCCGCCCGGCCCGCGCGCACGCATCGCTTCGAACCGCACGTCGCCGTCCGGCAGCGGCTGCGCGTCGGCACAGCGCGTGACGCCGATGAACCAGTTCTTGCGCGGATGGCGCAACCGGTACGGGCTCGCGCAAATCCATTGCAGCGTGCCCGTCCAGCGGTCCGCGAGCGCCTGCGCACCTTCGCCGTCGAGGTCGAGCAGCACCGAGCGCAGCGTGCCGGCGCGTTCGCCCGGCTGCGCATCGAGCACGGTGACGACGACGCGCTGCGCATCGGCTTCCGCCTGCAGGCGCCGCAACGCATTGGCCGCGGCCAGCTGGCACTCGAGCGGGCCATGCGCCGAAGAAATCTGCATCAGCATCGGCCAGCCTCCCCGGACGTCTTGTAGGTCAGCACCGGCGCGAGCCGCGCCAGCTTGCGCAGCAGCCCGGCCGCGTCGAGCGCGTCGACGACGCTGTCGATCAGCTTGTAGGCCTGCGGTGCTTCCTCGTACAGCAGTTCGCGGTCTTCGCAGATCACGTGGCTGCCGAGCGGCGTGCGCGTGAGCTGAGACGGCGTGAAGCGCCGTTCGAGGCGCCCCTTGCAATCGCCGCGGGCCCACTTGCGGCCCGCACCGTGCGCCAGCGACGCCAGGCTGGCCGCATCGTCCGACCGCACCGGCGCGACGAGGTAGCTGTAGTCGCCGCGCGATCCGGGAATGACGACCGGCCCCGCGTCGGCCGGCGTCGCACCTTTGCGATGCAGCCAGCCCGGCTCGCCGTCGACGCTCGCGCGGCTCACCAGGTTGTGGTTCACGTCGAGCACGCACCGGCCGTCGGTGCGCCAGCGCGCCAGCATGCGCCGCGCGATCAGGTCGCGATTCGCGATCGCGTAGCGCAATGCCGCGTCGTGACGCGCGAGGTACGCCGTGCACGCGGCATCCGTATCGTCGAGGCCGTTGTAGCCGTGCTCGCGCATGTGCTGCTCGAGGATCGACTGGCCGAAGCCGCGCGATCCGCTGTGCACGAGCAGCAGCAGGTGATCGGGATCGAGGCCGAGCGCCGCGACGGCATCGATGTCGTACACCGCGTCGATCCGCTGCGCTTCCGCGAAATGATTGCCGCTGCCGATCGTGCCGAGCGATGCCGCGTACGCGTGATCCGCGAACCCGGCGGCCGCAATGAGCGGCTGCCAGCTTGCATCGGGCGTGGCGTCGATCGAGCCGAGCCGGCTCGCGAGCTTCGACGCACTGACGCGCCGCACATCGAGCGCGGTTTGCCACAGCGCCATCCCGCAGCCGATATCGCCGCCGATCAGAGCCGGATATAGCCGGCCCGTCGAGAAGAACGCGGCGCCCACCGGGTAGCCGCGTCCGGGGTGAAGATCGGGCATGCCGGCGACGCGCCGCATGCCGGGGAGGGTGGCAGCGTGTTCGAGCTGCCGGATGGCCTCACCTTCGATCCAGGTGGTGGCGCAAGCGCACAACGTGATGCGCTCGCCGAGGTATTGCATGGAATTGCCCATGGAGGTTTCCGTTCGATGAAAAGGAAGAACGGCGGGCCATGGCGCAGGCAGCGCACACATGCGCTGCCCGACATCGGAAGTCGGGAAGAGGGCGGCACGACCGGATCGGAACGACCCGGCTCATCGCCGTGACGGCGATACGTGGTGCTGCTTGGCGTGAACGATGAAACGAACGGACGCGAAAAACCCGAACTACGACCCGCGACGGGAGGAGTGCTGGCGTGACGTCATGATTTTTCTCCTTGCGAGTGAGGGGTTGATCGGAATGGCGGCGACTCTAGCATGCCCGCGACGGGCGCAGCAAGCGGGTGGCGCGGCGTTGCCCATCGAATCATCGATTGATGTGGCGAAAAACACACAAATAGGAATCCGGATCATTCCCATGTCGATGGCGCGCACGACATGCCGTAGCAGGCACTCAACGCACGCCGACAACCGCTTCGGCTGTACCCGACCGCGCTTGACAGCACACATGCCGTTTCGTAGCATCCGCCTGCTTCATCCCTGAACCCTCATCGAATCGGTGATCCAAGTGCCCGCAAACATTCGTCCCTTCGCCTGATACGCCGACGACTGCCGTCCCGGCCGCGTGTCGTCCTGCCCGTTCCCGTCTGCCTCGCGGCGCCGGAACCGTGATCGCAGGGCCGCGCCCGGACACGCACTGACACCGCAACGCACACCCCATCGTTCGTTCACGTCGTCGGCTTTTTCTGATGTTTCCGGAGAAAGACCATGACGCTGGATTTCCGCGCCTACGCGCAATCGCTCGACCTCGCCCGCTACCCGCGCACGCCGCACCTCGAAGGCTCGCGCCTGCAGGACGGCGACGAAGGTCACGACCACGTTCCCTATCGCACCCTCGCGGGCGCCCATCTCGTCGTCGAGGAAAAACTCGACGGCGCGAACACGGGCATCAGCTTCAGCCCCGCGGGCGAACTGCTGCTGCAGTCGCGCGGCCACTATCTGGCCGGCGGCGGCCGCGAGCGGCAGTTCGGGTTCATGAAGACCTGGGCCGCCGCCCATGCGGGCTGGCTGCTCGACCGCCTCGGCGATCGCTACGTGATGTATGGCGAGACGATGAGCAAGAAGCACGCGGTGTTCTACGACACGCTGCCGCATCACTTTTTCGAGTTCGACGTGTTCGATCGCGCAACGGGCCGTTTCCTGTCGACACCCGCGCGTCGCGCGCTGCTCGCCGACGGGCCCGTGCTGTCGGTGCCCGTGCTGTACGAAGGCATCGCGCCGGCGCGGCTCGCGGACCTGAAGGCAATGCTTGGCCCATCGCTCGCGAAGACGCCGGACTGGCGTCGCGCGTTCGAGGAAACGGTGCGGCGGCAGGGGCTCGACCTCGCGCGTGCATGGCAGCAGTGCGATAAGTCGGAGCGCTCCGAAGGGCTCTACGTGAAGGTCGAGACGGACGACACGACGACCGCGCGCCTGAAGTGGGTGCGCCACGATTTCGTGCAGGCCATTCTCGAATCGGCGCGCCATCACTCGGAACAGCCGTTCATCCCGAATCTGCTCGCGCCGGGTGTCGACCTGTATGCGCCGCGCCCGACGGTAACGTGGACATCGATCTCCGCCGCGCACCCGAACCCATGAATGCGGAACGGCCGTGCGCCGTTTCGAGAGGAGTCTTGATCATGAAGTACGAACAACTTCAGGCACTCGTGCCTGCGCCCGGCCGGCAGCCGGACTATCACGCGTGTCTCGCGGCATTTCCCGCGCTCGAACACGCGAAAACGACACCGCAGGAGCCCGCGCACCACGGCGAAGGCGACGTGTGGACGCATACGATGATGGTGATCGATGCGCTGCTCGCGTTGCCCGAGTACCAGGCTGCGTCGCGCGCCGACCAGGAGATCGTGTTCCTGGCCGCGCTGCTGCACGACATCGCGAAGCACGGCACGACGGTCGTCGATCCCGTTACCGGCGCGATCGGCCATCCCGGCCACTCGCGCAAGGGCGCGATCGATGCGCGGATTGCCCTGTGGGATGCCGGCGTGCCGTTCGCGGTGCGCGAGGCGATCTGCCGGATGATCGCCGTGCACCAGGTACCGTTCTTCGCGATGAGCGGGTCGCGCCGTGGCACACCGGAGTTCATCGCGCGCGAGCTGTCGTGGCAGGTCAGCCTGCCGCTGCTGTGCCTGCTTGCCGAAGCCGATATCCGCGGGCGCATCTGCGACGACACGCAGCGCGTGCTCGACAACATCGAACTGTTGCGTGAACTGGCGCGGGAAGAGGGCTGCTACGGCCAGCCGCGTGCATTCGCCGACGCGCACACGGCGCTCAGCTACTTTCGCGGCGCGGACGTGCATCCCGACTATCCGCTGTTCCGTACACCGGGCTCGCGGGTCGTCGTGATGTCGGGCCTGCCCGCGTCGGGCAAGAACACGTGGGTTGCGCGGCATCATCCGGATCTGCCGGTCGTGTCGTTCGACGATGCGCGCGATGCGTTGGGGCTGCGTCATGGCCAGAACGAGGGCGCGGTCGCGCACCATGCGGTCGACGCCGCGAAGGCACTGTTGCGCGCGCAACAGCCGTTCGTGTGGAATGCGACGAACCTGTCGCCGCTGATGCGCAAGAAGACGCTCGACCTGCTGTTTGCGTACAACGCCGACGTGACGCTCGTCTACCTCGAACAGCCGCGCGCGGAACTGTTGCGCCGAAATACGCGGCGCGACACGTCGCTGACGAACCGCGCTCTAGAGGCGATGCTGCTGCGCTGGGATTTGCCACTGCCGACCGAAGCGCACGCGATGCGGTATGAAGTCTGATGCGGCAACGTCACAACACGAGCCGGTACGCCGCAATTCACCGCGGCGTACCGGCTCGCTTCGTTTCAGCGATGCATTCCGCTGCGTCGCGCAAGCGCGCAGCCGATCTGGAACAGGTTTCGGGCAGGGGATTTCATCGTGAATTCCGGCCTCAACTCGCCACGATGATGAATGTGGTGAGCGCGATCGGGAACAGGGCGAGGCCGAGCAGGCCCAACGCGCCATCGGCTGCCATCGCGATCGGCGACAACGCCAGCTTGGCGCCACGCCCGACAGCCGTCAGCTTGTCCGTCACCTTGACCTCGTACGGGCGATTGAACGCCTGCGGGACCGACGACGGCGTGACATCGTTCGGCAGATAGCGCTTGCCGCTGATCTTGCCTTCCGACTCCAGGTAGCCACCGTCCTTCTTGAAACCGTCCGCGAGCGCACGCTCGCGCACGTCGGAGCCGGTCGGCGCATCCGAGTAGTCCAGCCTCATCGTGTATTGGCCGGTGATCGCGTCGCCGTGCGCCTCGAAATCGTTGAACGCCGTGTGGATCTTGGGGCGATAGGGGGCGTTGAGCACCGTCGCAAGGCTCGGCGGCATCTCGAAGATGTAGTGATACTTCTTGCCGAGCACGACGAGCTGCTTGCCGTCCGCGGTAATCAGGAACGTCGACAAGGTTTCGTCGTATTCCGAATCCTTCATCCACGCCTTGGTGACGGGGCCGAAATTGGAGCAGCCGGCGAGCATGCCGGACGCTGCCACGGCGGGCAGCGCGAGAAATGTTCTTCTTTTCATGTGTGCTGGTTGGATATTGTTGGTTATCAGCGGAACCGCTTGAATGTCGGACGCTGCGTTCGATGAACGCGGCACCCTGACGGCCGATCATGTGGTTGCTTCGCCTGCGCATTGTAGGGCCAAAACGGCAAGCGCAGTATCCCCCGGCAAAGCGCCTCACCATCGAACGCCATCCGGCCGTGGCCCGCGCAGTTCAGCGGGCAGGTCGTCGGCCCGGTGATCGGCGGGCAGACCGGCGTCGCGCTCGGGCTGCATTCGGTGTTCTTCGTGATGGGCGCGCTGCTGGCGGCCTGCGCGGGGCTCGCGCATTGGGCGCGTGGTCGATAGCGGCTCTGGTCGGCTGAACGCGGGCTGGCGTAGGATGAGCGCAGTTACCGGTTTCGCGCCGGGAGGCGGCGACAACGTGCACCGTCGCCACAGTTGCTAACACCGCCGCACCGCACGGCGACCCATCATTTTCGACATGACGCTCACGTGACCGGTCGCGTGCAACGCACGACGAACGCGCACCGATCCGAACCTGACACACGCGCGTCGGCCCGCATCCGGCCGACGCATTTCGACGACGAATCTTGCAGGAGGCAAGCGACATGAATCAATCGACCGACAACCGGACGCTGTTGCGCACGCTCGGCATGCGCGCCCCGATCGTCCAGGCGCCGATGGCCGGCGTCAGCACGCCGGCGCTGGCGGCCGCCGTGTCGAATGCGGGCGGGCTCGGCTCGCTCGGCGTGGGCGCGACGAACGCCGACGGCGCCCGCAAGATGATCCGCGACACGCGCGCGCTCACCGACCGGCCGTTCAACATCAACGTGTTCTGCCACCAGCCGGCGCACGCCGACGCGGCCGTCGAACGCGCGTGGCTCGAATGGCTCGCGCCGGTGTTCCGCGAATACGGCGCGACGCCGCCCGCCTCGCTGTCGGAGATCTATACGAGTTTCGTCGCGGACGAAGCCATGCAGGCGCTGCTCGTCGAAGAAAAGCCGGCCGTCGTCAGCTTCCATTTCGGACTGCCGTCCGCGGACGTGATCGCCGCGCTGAAGCGCGCGGGCATCACGCTGTTCGCGTCCGCGACGAATCTCGACGAAGCACGCCAGATCGCCGACGCCGGCATCGACGCGATCGTCGCGCAGGGGATCGAAGCGGGCGGGCACCGCGGCGTGTTCGATTCGACCGCACATGACGATCGCCTCGGCACGTTCGCGCTTACGCGCCTGATCGTGCGCGAATGCGCGCGGCCGGTGATCGCCGCCGGCGGCATCATGGACGGCGAGGGCATCGCCGCCGCGCTCGCGCTCGGCGCGCAGGCCGCCCAGCTCGGCACCGCGTTCGTCGCGTGCCCGGAGACGTCGATCGACGACGGCTATCGCCGCGCGCTGCTGGGCGACGCGGCACGCCGCACGACCTTCACCGCCGCGATCTCGGGCCGGATCGCACGCGGCCTCGCGAATCGCCTGACCGCGCTCGGCGACGACCCGCGAGCGCCGGCCACGCCCGCATACCCGATCGCGTACGACGCCGGCAAGGCGCTGCATGCGGCGGCAAAGGCAACGGGTGAATTCGGCTACGGCGCGCAGTGGGCCGGACAGGCGGCGCCGCTCGTGCGGTCGCTGCCGGCGGCCGAGCTGTTCGCCGCGCTCGAACGCGAAACGCGGGCGGCGATCGAGCGGATGCAACACGTGCTGGATTGAACGCACGATTCGCGGGCAACGGGCCGCCGCCCCATGCCGGCGATCGGTGAACCGACCCCGATCGCCGCACCGATACTTCGCCGGCCACCGCAGATTTGCAAAGTTCTGTATCTGCACGAACCGCGGATACATCGCGATACAACGCAGCTCCGGGCGTCCGCTATAAAGCAGGCATGACCTCTTCGGGAGTGCACCATGTCTGCAACCTGGTTCAAAGGGTCCTGCCATTGCGGGGCCGTCAAATTCGAAGTCAGAACGGCCTTGACGCCGGCGACCCGCTGCAACTGCAGCATGTGCCGCCGGCGCGGCGCATTGATGAGCCCGATGTTCGCCGCCAGCGAACTGAAGATCGTCGAAGGCGAGGGCGCGCTGACGTGCTACCAATTCAACACGCGCACGGCCCGTCACTATTTCTGCAGCCGTTGCGGCATCTATCCGTTCCATCAGACGCGCAAGGACCCCACCTGCTGGCGCGTCAATCTCGGCTGCCTCGATGGCGTCGACCCGTATGCGATCGACGCAACGGTCGCCGACGGCGCGAGCCTCTCGGTCGTGGAGGACGCATGAAACGCTGGCTGATGATCCTGCTGTTTGCCGCGGGCGGGCTCGCGACCGAAATCGCGCATCCGGTGCAATGCACGCTGCTGTCGGTCAGCCGTACTCAGACCGGCAAGCGCCGCAGGGCCGACTGACGGCGCGCCGGTTCATCGAGAACGATTATCATGCTTCCGATAAGATCGCACGCGATATATAATGCGTCCATCTGCGGCCGTTCGCGTCGCTGGAGGATGTTCATGAAACCGACCGAAGCCCCATCCGACACTGCACCGAAGCTGTCCGAGTTCCTGTGCTTTGCGATCTACTCGACGAATCTCGCGTTCGGCAAGGCGTACAAGCCGATCCTCGAAGCACTCGGCCTCACGTATACGCAATACATCACGATCATTGCGCTGTGGGAGCAGGACAACCAGACGGTCGGCCAGCTCGGCGAGAAGCTGTTCCTCGAATCCAATACGCTGACGCCGATCCTGAAGAAGCTCGAGACGATGGGCTACCTGGAGCGGCACCGCGATCCGTCGGACGAACGCCAGGTGCTCGTCAGCCTGACGAAAAGCGGCCGCCGCCTGCGCGAGAAGGGGCTCGACATGAACCTGGTCGAAGCCACCGGGTTGAAGCCGGACGAATTCGCGAAGATGCAGAAGGCGATCGTCACGCTGCGCGGCAACCTGATCCGGTCGACCGACGAATAAACGCCCGGACACACTGCGGCCGGCACGTGCATCGTGCCGGCCGCGTCGTCATGCGTGCCCGTCGCCCAGCACCAGCAGGTTCATCTCGCGGCGGACGACGAAACCGAGGGCGAGATAGCGCTCGATCGCCACCTGGTTCGACGTGAGGACGTGCAGGAAAGGCGTATCCGAGCGCGCATCGATCTCCGCAATCAACGCTCGCATCAGGCGCGCCGCGAGCCCTTGCCGCCGGAACGCGGCGTCCACGCAGACGGCGCTGATCTCCGTATACCCGTCGACCTGCATCCGCTGGCCGGCCATCGCGGCCAGCCTGCCTTCGCTGCGAATGCCGATGTAATGGCCAAGCTCGAACGTGCGCGGGCCGAACGGGCCGGGCTGGGCGGCCGTGGTCAGCGCGAGCATGTCCGGCACGTCGGCTTCGGCGAGCGTGACGTAACCCGATTCAGGCGCCGGGTCGCGCGTCCGTTGCCAGACCATCTGCAACAGGTTCGCGCGCCGGATCACCGACAATCCCGCCGGCGGCCCGATCTCGTCCGGCGTGACCAGCGCCGCCGGCCCGTGTGCGGCGATCAGCGCGCGCAACGCGTCGAAGGATGCCGAGCTCGCGTCCTCGATCGCGGCAAACGGCGCGATGGCCGCCGGGAACCGCCATGCACGGTCGTGGCCGACCGCAAAGCGGCGCTGCCTGCCCGCCAGCGCGTTCCACACCACCTGGTCGAGCGGGTGCGCACTGCCTGGCGCGGTTCCGGTCGTTGCATCGGTCATCGGCTGCTCCTCGGTTGAAGGTTTCGACGGCACAGGATAGACCGGGATCGGGCGGGCAGGGCGCGGCCCGCACAGCGCGACTTGCCGCGGCCCGCGCTACCGCTGCCAGCGCGCCGGATCCACCCATATCGGGAACGACAGGACCACCGCCAGCCCATGTCCCCCGATTCCGGCCGTCACCTCGACCGACTCGCCGTGAGACGCGGCGATTCGCGCGACCAGCGACAGGCCGATACCGCTGCCCGGCTGCACCGTCCCCGGTACGCGATAAAAGCGTTCGAAAATCCGCTCGCGCTCGTGCATCGGCACGCCGGGCCCATCGTCCGCGATCCGCAGCCTGACCCGCGTCCCGCCCGCATCGGCAGGGACGTCGCACGTGATCTCGACCTGCCCGCCGTCACGGCCGTAACGCAGCGCGTTGTCGATCAGGTTGCGCACCGCAATCGCGATCTCGTCCAGATCGCCCCAGACGCGCACCGGTTCGACCGCGACCCGCACCGTCTGTCGGCGTGCATGCGCGGCCGCGTCGAAGTCGCTCGCGATCAGCGCAACGAGCCGCGACAGGTCTACCGGCCCGTGCTGGTCGACGCGCGACCCGGCATCCAGCCGCGCCAGTTCGAGCAATTGCCCGGAGAGCCGCGCGCTGCGTTCGACGCCCGTTGCGAGCCGACGCAGTGCTTCGTTCTTCTCCGCCAGACTGTCCGCCTGCAACGCGACTTCCGCCTGGGCCGACAACGCCGCCAGCGGCGTGCGCAACTCGTGCGCGGCATCGCCGATGAAGCGGCGTTCGGTGTCGACGGCCTGACTCAGCCGCGCGAGCAGGCGGTTGAACGACTCGACGAGCGGGCGGAGTTCACGCGGCAGCGTCACCAGCGGCAGCGGCGAGAAATCGAACGCGGCCTTGTGCTGGATCGCTCGCTGGACCTCGCGCACCGGCCCGAACGACCAGCGGATCACCCACCAGATCACGACGCCCAGCATCCCGAGCATCACCACCGTATTGAACAGGCCGAGTTGCAGCGCATTGCTCGCCTTCTCCTGCCAGGTCGTGGCCGGGCCGCCCGTCTGAACGTGAATCCGGCCCGCCGAATCCGACAGCGAATAGACCCGCCAGGTCTCGTCGTGCGCGGCGCCGCGACCGGTGCTCACCCCATATCCGTCCCGCAGGTCCGCCTTGAGCGCCGGCCCCGGTGCATCCGCGCTGTGCATCACGTTGCGGCCATCGACCCAGATCTGGAATGCGACGTCGTATTTGCCATATGCGGTGTCCGGCACCACCGCCTGGGCGTTAGCTTCGGGCAGGCGATCGATCGTATCCGGCAACGACAGGAGCAGCAGTTGCGCGGCGCTCTCGAGCATGCCGTCGCGCCAGCCGCGCTGTTCGCGCCACAGGCCGATGCCGAGAAACGCCCCCCAGCTCGCCCAGAACACGACGACCGCCGCCATCACGGTCGCGAGCAGGCGCATGCGTAGCGACTTCATGCGGGGCGCTCCCCGACGCGATAGCCGAAGCCGTGCACCGTCACGATCAGCTCGTCGCCGAGCTTGCGCCGAAGTTGATGGATGTAGACCGCGATCGTGTTGCTTTCGATTTCGCTGTCGTTGCCGTAGACGCGCGCTTCGAGCTGCGTGCGCGTGACGACGCGGCCTTGCCGCTCCATCAGCGCGAGCAGCGTGCGGTACTCGTGGATGCTGAGCGGAACCGGTTCGCCGGCGCGCGTGACTTCCTTGCGCGCCGGATCGACGTGCACGTCGCGGTAGACCAGACGCTCCGATACGCGGCCCTGGCTGCGGCGCGTCAGCGCGCGTAGCCGTGCATAGAGCTCGTCGAGCTGGAACGGCTTCACGAGATAGTCGTCGGCGCCTGCGTCGAGGCCGCGGATCCGGTCGCTCAGCTGATCGCGCGCGGTCACGATCAATACCGGCGTCGGGTCGTAGTTCGCGCGCATCGCGGCAAGCAGCGTGAAACCGGACGCGCCTGGCAGTTGCAGGTCGAGCAGCACCGCGTCGTAGTCGTGGCCGACGAGCGCGAGCCGCGCGGCCGGCACGTCGGCCGACCAGTCCGCGCGCCAGCCGTTCTGCCTGAGGCCCGCGCAAACGGCGTCGGCCAGCATGACATCGTCTTCCACCAGCAGGATATCCATCGGTTTCGCTCCTCGACTGTCGAGGTCGCCAGCCTGACCGACCGCGATTAAAAACTTCTTAAAGCCCGGGGGCCACGATGCGTGCCATTCGCCGCATTGCCGGTGCAATGCATCCGGCGTTTTATCGGGAGGCCCGCAATGACCGTGTCACGTCCTTCAATTCCGTTGCTGCAATGCAATGCGGCGCGAGGCTCCACCTGCGCGCCGTTCGGGTGCGGGCCATTCTGGCATGGAAGGTCGCGCGCGTTGTGCGCGTTGCGCGCCCGCCGCGCGGGAGCGGCGCGATGAACCAGCTCGCCACGCTCGTCCCGTTCGGCCTCGCGCTCAGCGTGGCCGGCGCCAACAGCATCGCCTGCCTCGTCGGCCTGTCGCTGATCGAGCGGCTGATTCCGGTGCTGCCGTCCCACGTGCTCCTCACGATGATCGGCGTCGCCAGCGCGCAGGGCGCATGGACACTGCCGGAAGCCATCGTCGTCACGGCGCTCGGCAGCTTCGCAGGCTGCCTGTTGCATTACGCGCTCGGCAACCTGTGGCCGGAAGACAGCGTGCTGGCCCTGCTGCGCCGCGTCGCGCCGCTGGGCAGGCTGCAGCCCGCACGAATGGACGCGCTGATCGACGGCATCCGCGCGCGGCCCACGCGGCTCGCACTCTGGTCGCAACTGGTGCCGTTCGTCCGGCTCGTCGCGCCGCCGCTCGCCGGCTTGCTGGAAACGAGTTTCGCGCGATTCGCGTCCGGCGCCGCGGCCGGCATCGCGCTCTGGAACACGCTGTTCATCACGGCCGGCTACCTGGCCGCGCAAGCGGCCGCCTAGCCCGACATGTCGTTGACCGATCGATCCCGCCTGGAGCCTGTCGATGCGAATCCCTGAATGGATGCTGTTCCTGCGTACCTGGATGCGCAATCCGCGCCGGGTCGGCGCGCTCGCGCCATCCGGCCCCGCGCTCGCCGCACTGATCACCGCCGATATCCCGCGCGACGGCGCCGCCGTGATCGAACTCGGTGCGGGCACCGGCGTGTTCACGCGGGCGCTGCTCGCGCGCGGCGTCGCGAGCGACCGGCTCGTGCTGGTGGAAGCCGATCCGGCTTTCGCGGACGCGTTGCGACATCGGTTTCCCGCGTTGCGGATCATGCAGATGGATGCGGCGCAGCTCGGCATGACAGGGGATTTCTTCGGCGGGGCGCGCGCGGATGCGATCGTGAGCGGGCTGCCGCTCGTCGCGATGCCGGTCGAACAGGCCGTCGCGATCGTTCACGGCGCGTTCGCGCGTCATCTGGCGGCCGATGGCGCGTTCTACCAGTTCACCTACGTGCCGCGCTGCCCGATTCCGGCGCGCTATCTGGAGGCCATGCGTATTCGTGCCGTCCGGGTCGGCGTCGCGTGGATGAACTTCCCGCCCGCCATCGTGTATCGCTTCGAACGCCGGATCGACAGGGCCCGACATCCGTGGCCCGGAGCACGGCCGCAGCTCGATGTGATTGCGGAGGCAACCACTTTGCGCGGCATCGATATCACCCGGTTTCCCCATGCGCCATCACGCCATTCGAGCGGCGTCGGTCCATCGGCGGATGGACGCCCATCATCGTGAACGCGTTCGGGTATGGGTTGCGGTCTGGCCGGCCGCTGGTCGCGAAAACCGCTATCGGCGTTGGCACCGCACGCTATCGAATCCCGAGCGGATGCAAACGCGCAGGGCATGTCCAATTGCAACGCTACGTTCCATCGCAGGCCGACGAGGAACGCACCGTGCTCGCGCGCCCCCGTTTCCCACACGTTGCCCGGCCTTGCGCGACGATTCCGACGCGCCATGCTCAATGGCCGAAGTAGATCGACCGCTCGGCCGTGCGAACCGCGCTGCGGCTGCCCGACTGCGTCGCACTGCCGGCGTCGCTGCCGTAACCGGACACCTGCGAATCGGCCGCGACTGCAGTGTTGTCGTGAACCCGGCGCAGCGCAGCCTGGAGATTGTCCGGATAGTTCGGGTCGTTGGGCCGGTTCGGCAGGTAGCCGGCCTTCTGCAGCGCGGCCAGTTCCGCACGCACTTGCGAGCGCGTCACGGTGCCGTCACCCGCAAACGCCGGCGCGGCAACGGCAGCCGACACGGCAACGAGAAGGGCAGCGATCAGTTGGGTCTTCATCATTTACCTCGACAAGAAAATGGAATTCAGGGGTTGCGTGTCGTGCGCCGGCCATCGGCGCCGTGCGCGGTTTCGTTCAATGACCGAAGTAGATCGAGCGCTCGGCGATCCGCGTCGCGGGCCGGCTGCCCGACTGCGTCGCGGCGACGGCATCGCCGCCGTAACCGGACGTCGCTGCCTCGGCCACGGCGGTGTCGTTCGCGTGAATGCGCGTCAGTGCGGCCTGCAGATCGTCCGGGTAGTGCGGATCGTTCGCGCGGCCCGGCCGATAGCCGGCCTGTTCGAGCTGGACGAGCTCGGCACGCACCTGCGCGCGGGACACGGCGGCTGCATCGGCGAACGCCGGTGCGGCAGCGGATGCGGAAACGGCCACGAGAAGGGCGGCGATCAATTGCGTTTTCATCATTTACCTCGACAGAAGAGAAATAGAAGACATTCAGGGTTCGCGTATCGACGATGCGTCGCGCTCAATGACCGAAATACACCGAGCGGTCGGCCACGCTGACCGCATGCCGGCGGCCCGATTGCGTTACCGCCTCGCCGTTGCTGCCGTAGCCGGACGCCTGCTCGTTGCCGGCAACCGCATCGGCTCCACGGATCTGCGTGAGGGCAGCCTGGAGATCATTCGGATAGGTGGCGTCGGTCGCGCGATTCAGCGGGTAGCCGGCCTGTTGCAACTGCGCGAGCTCGGCGCGCACCTGCGCACGCGTCACGGTGGATTCGCTGGAGAACGCCGGTGCGGCAACCGTGGCCGAAACAGCGACGAGAAGGGCGGCGATCAATTGGGTTTTCATCATTCACCTCAAAAAGAAAGAAAAGAAACAGGGCATTCGGCAAGGCGGCGCCAGGCCGCCTGGTGCATCGTTCAAGCGATACGGATGTCGACGTCGATGTTGCCGCGCGTCGCCTTCGAATACGGGCAGGTCTGGTGCGCCGCATCGACGATGCGCTGCGCGACGTCGCGATCGAGCCCCGGCACGCTCACGTTCAGCCGGGCTTGCAGGAAGTACGCGTTGCCGGCGGTGCCGAGATCCACTTCGGCGTCGACCGCGAGATCGGCCGGCAGCGTCACCTTCGCGGCACGCGCCGCAAGCTGCATCGCGCCGATGAAGCAGGCCGACCAGCCGGCCGCGAACAGTTGTTCCGGGTTGGTGCCGGTGCCGGCGCTGCCCGGCGACGACAACTGGATGTCGAGGCGGCCGTCGGCACTGCGCGCCGAGCCGTCGCGGCCGCCCGAAGTCGTATGCGTCTTGCCCGTGTACAGCACTTTTTCGATCTTGCTCATCATTTGCTCCGTCAGTTGGGTGGTTTGTTTCAGATGCGATTCGATCGCATGCGATGGAGTTTCGTCGAGACGACTCTCTCCGTCAAGCGCATTCGATTAAATCGCATGCGATATTTTGTATTTCAATGTATCTGGAACGTGTACAGCTTTGCCGGACAAGGCTTTCGGGCGATCCGCCCCCGATATTCGACGCGCGACGCATCCGGGCAGGGCAGGTGAAAACGCCCAGGAGTGGCTGGCCGCCCCGCAGGGCGGCCGATCGGTCAGGCCGGGTCGATCTCGGCGATCACGACGAGGATCACGGCCGCGTCGGCCGGCAACTGGCGTTGGGAGAAAGCCGAGCGTGCGTGGCCCGCCTTGCCGCCCAGTACCGCGGCGAACAGGTCCGACGCGCCGTCGATCACGGCCGGCTGCCCGACAAAGCCGTCAGCCGAACTCACGTGTCCCTCGACGCGCACGATCTTGCGCAGGCGCTCGAACCCGCCCAGGTGCCGGCGGATCTGCGCGAGCACGTTCAGCGCCGCGAGCCGGGCGGCATGCTTGCCGTCGTCGACGCTCAACTGTTCGCCGACGCGGCCCGTATAAGCGACCTTGCCGTCGACCAGCGGCAGTTGTCCCGAGACGAACAGCAGGTTGCCGGCTTCGCTGACGGCCGTATAGCTGCCGAGCGGGTTCGGCGGCTCGGGTAACGCGAGGCCGAGTTCGGCCAGTTTCTGTTCGACGGTCATGTCGTGCTCCTTGCGGGAAAAGGGTTCGGGCGATCGGCGCTGCCTGTGAGTCACTGTAGTCATGCGGCCGAAACCGGTAAATGTCAGCAGCGCAATTGATTCACGACGCGGTGTAACGAATCACGCCGTGCGCGTCCGCTGGTTTCTCGCGCGAGATTCATGCACACTCGGCGTCATCGCGCGCCACGCGCCGGAGACGGCAGGAATCGCCTCATGCAACGACAATTCGACGATCTGCTGCTGGGCAGCATCGAGCTGTTCTGCCTCGCCGCCGAACTCGGCAGCTTCACGCTGGCGGCGAACGCGGCGAGCGTCACGCCGGCCGCGGTCAGCCGGTCGGTCGCGCGGCTCGAGGCGCGTCTCGGCGTGCGGCTGTTCGTGCGCACGACACGCCAGATCCGCCTGACCGATTCCGGCCGCCGCTATTTCGAGCAATGTCGCGACGCGCTGTCGCAACTCGTCGACGCGGAGCGCGAGGCGACCGGCCAGCAGGCGACGCCCGCCGGCGTGCTGCGGATCAGCATGCCGACACCGTACGGGCACTATCGCGTGCTGCCGCTGCTGCCGGCGTTTCGCGAGCGCTATCCGGACGTGCGCGTCGACACCCACCTGAGCAACCGCAACATCGACTTCGCCGAGGAAGGCTACGACCTCGCGATCCGCGGCCGCGCGCCGGCCGATTCGAACCTGATCGCACGCAAGCTGGAGGATGCCGAACTCGTGATCGTCGCGACGCCCGGCTACCTGAAGCGCGCGGGCATGCCGACCGCCGTCGACGACCTGCATGCGCACGAATGCATCCAGTTCGAGCTGCCGAGCAGCGGGCGGACGATTCCGTGGCTGTTCAACGATGGATCGGAGGGGATCGACGTCGCGACGACCGGCAGTTACGGTACATCGGGCGACTACCTTGCCGGTGTGACGCTCGCGCGCAGCGGCGCGGGCCTGTTCCAGACCTATCGCTTCGTCGTCGAGCAGGATCTGCGGGCCGGCACGCTCGTGGAAGTGCTGCCCGGCCTCGGAGGGCGGTCGCTGCCGTTCATGCTGCTGTATCCGCATGCGCGCTTTTTGTCGTCGCGCGTGCGCGTGTTCGTCGACTTTCTCGTCGAGCATCTGGCGCGCGCGCCGGCCACGCAGCCGGCCGGGCGGCCGGCCGAGAAACGCACCAAACGAGCCGGCGCATCGCGCTAGGCGCGCCGGCTCGCGGTTTTGACGCCGCGGCTCAATGCCCGGCGCTCTGGCCGCCGTCGACATGCAGGATCTCGCCCGTGACGAACGGTGCCGAGTCCAGGTACAGGATCGCGTCGACGATGTCGCTCATTTCGCCCATGCGGCCGACCGGATGCAGCGACGCGAGCGTCGCGTGCGTTTCGGGCGCGTGCATCGGCGACTTGATGATCCCGGGCGACACCGCGTTCACGCGAATGCCGGCCTTCGCATACTCGATCGCGAGCGACTTCGTCGCCGCATTCAATCCGCCTTTCGTCAGCGACGCGAGCACCGACGGCACGTTGCTGTTCGCGTGATCGATCAGGCTCGTCGTGATGCTGACCACGTGGCCGCTGCCGTGTTTCTGCATCGCGGCGATCGCATGCTGCGTGACGTGGAAGAAGCCGCTCAGGTTGACGTTCGTGATCTGCGTATAGTCGTCCGCGGTGTACTGCGTGAACGGCTTCGCGATGAAGATGCCCGCGTTGTTGACGAGCGTGTCGACGCGGCCGAAGCGTTCGATGGCGGCGTCGACCACGCGCCGTGCGACGGCCGCGTCGCCGATGTCGCCCGCGACGGTGACGAGGTCGGGATCGTTCGACGGCCCGATCGAACGTGACGTTGCGACGACGCGATGGCCGCGGGCCCGGAATGCGTCGACCGTTGCCGCGCCGATGCCTTGCGATGCGCCGGTGACGATGATGACTTTGGATGCGCTCATGATTTGCCTCGATGGGTGAAGGGTTCTCGGCTTCGGTGCCGACCGGATCCGTGAATCCGATGGGCGAACTGTAGGCGCGCCGGCTGCGATCTCGAATACCCACCGCGGAGCAACAGTCTTGCGTCGGGGGAACAAATGCGGGGAGGGGTGGGGGACTGCGGTCAGGATGGCCCGTCGGGACGTGGAGGCGTGGAGTAGGCGGTCAAAGGCCGGGGACCGAGGCGCAGCGTCGCCCGGCTGCACGAGGCCGCTTCACTGTCATGTCAGCCGAAATGCCCACGATATTCGCGGCTGAACTGCCATGCGCCACCACTGCGGCGGCTGCCCGCCCAATCGGCGCTCGACGCCGCACTCAAGCGCCTCGATGCGCTGCGCGCATGTTCAAGCGTGGCGACACCTCACCGAAGGTGACCGATTTTCGTACGGCGTGATGAGCCGATTCGTCTGCCGCGGAACACGCAGTTGGATAACACAACGATGACGTCTGGATAACTTTTCTTATCACAACAGCACGATTGAGAACCAAAACTCGCCGATTCAAAAACGCGTCTGATGTCCGTCGTCCTGACCGCCCTCATGCTTCTCGCAGGTCGAACCGGGGGCAGGGAAGCAAACATTCGTCGTGCACGCCCTCAATCCGGCGCATTGATCCGCGCCAGCAGCACCGTCAACACATCGGCCGTCGCGCGCGCGACACCTTGCGAAGTCGTATCGACGAGCGCATGCGCGCATTCGCGATACAGCGGGTCGCGCAAGCGGTACAACGCGGCGAGCGTTTGCCGCGGGTCGGCCACCCGCAGCAGCGGTCGGCGCGTGTCGTCGCGCGTGCGGTGCCACAGCGCGTCCGGGTCCGCATGCAGGTAGATCACGCAGCCGCGCTCGTTCAGGCGCGCGCGGTTGCGCGGATTCAGTACCGCGCCCCCGCCGGTCGCCATGACGACGTTCGGGCGCTGCGTCAGTTCGTCGACGATGTGCGTTTCAAGCAAACGAAAGCCGCTTTCGCCGACCTGATCGAACAGCGCGGCGACCGAACGTCCGGTGCGCCGCTCGATCTCGTCGTCGCTGTCGACAAACGTCCAGCCGAGCGACGCCGCGAGCGCGCGGCCGAGCGTCGACTTGCCTGCGCCCATCATGCCGACCAGGAATGCGCGGGCGGGCAGGGCGCACGCGTCGGCCGCCGCGACGACGGTGCTCACAGGCGCCGCGCGAGCGGCCAGCCGGCCCGCGTCGCTGCACAGATCCGCCGCGCGCGCACCGCGTCCGAAAGGGTGTCGAGCGCCGCGCCGGTGGTTGCGTCGTCGGCATCGAGCAGCGCGCCGAGCACCTGCCCGTCCGGATCGCCCGCCGCAATGTGCTCGGCCGCATCCGCCGCGATGGTTTGCGGTGTGCGCTCGGGCGCCTCGTCGTGCTCGGGCCGCCGCCATCCGTTGCGCAGGTCGCGCCATCGCACGACCAGGCCGCAGAACAGCCCGCCGCCCGGCACGGTTGCGTCATCGCCCGGCGCCGCCGTGTCGCCAGGCGTCGCGCACTGCGTGACCCAGCTCGCGAACTCGAGCAGCGACGCGTCGTGAGCGAGCGTCGCCGCGTCGAGCGCGACAGTCACGCCGGCATCCCGCAACCGCCCGAGCAGCGGCCGCACGCCGTCGTGCGCGCCCCCGCATGGCTGCAGCAGCACCTCGAGTTCGTCCTCGTGACGGTCGACGAGCGCGCGGTGCCGCTCGAGCGCGGCCGGCTCGAGCAACGCCTGCGCGGCCTGCCGGACGATGACGAGCGCGCGATCGTCGCGACGCTCGACGATCGCACCGACCCGGCGCCGGGCGCGCGCCACCCCGGCGCTCACGTGCCGCCCCCGACATGGCGCGCGCGCATCACAGCGAACCCTGGAATTCGAGCACGCGTGCCTTGAACTCGTCGGGCACGGTCTGCGTCGTGTTGTTCGCGTAATCGAACATCACGTGCGTCGACATGCCGCGCGCGACGATGGTCTGGTCGTCGCGCTCCATCAGGTGTTCGAGATCGAAGCTCTTGCTGCCGAAACGCACGATGCTCGACCGGATCGTCAGGTTGTCGCCGAATTGCGCCGGTGCGAGGTACTCGCACTGCGTCTTCACCATGATGTGCGGCAGCTTCTCGCTCCGCGGCAGGCCGAGGAGATCGAACATGTAGCTGAGGTACGAATGCTGCAGATAGTCGTAATAGACGGGACTGCTCACATGCCCCATCGAATCCGTATCGCGATACTTGACGTGAATGGGCGTTTCATAATGACGCTTCGACATGGTGATTCTCCGCAATGACTGGGTTGATTTATATATTTGTTCCTGATTGGCCCGTCAGGAATTTGAAAAATTAATCGAACGCCTATCGGCACGCCACTATCAGAACGAATAGCGATCCGCCTGGATGCGCCACGTACTCCACAACCTCAGCCCGAGCACGGAATCCCGAGTTCCCGGTTGAAAATGGAAATTCCACCCTGCCAAACATCTCAAAAAAGGCTGAGCCGAAGCGTCAATTTCCGGGAATCTCGCTTATCTCTGTCATTCATAAGGTTATGAATTAGAAACTGGTAAATATGTTAGTTGCGCCCATAAAGAGCCATTCAATACAGTCGCGCTGTAGTAAAAAATCCACCGAATTATCGACAGGAGGGCAGTCCCCATGCATGCGAATACCTGGACGACGCACCGTGACGCCGTGCTGCACTTGCCGTCCCCCGCGGATCTGGCCGGCGCGCTGCAGCCTGCGTTGCACGCGTCGCGTACGGTTCATCTGGCTCGCCACGCGATCGTCGACGTGTTGAACGGCACGGACGACCGTCTCGTGGTCATCGCCGGTCCGTGCTCGGTGCACGACCCGGCCGCGGCGCGCGACTATGCGGCGCGGCTCGCGCTGCAACGCGCGCGATTCGCGGACGAGCTGGAAATCGTGATGCGCGTGTACTTCGAAAAGCCGCGCACGACGGTCGGCTGGAAAGGGCTCATCAACGATCCGCTGCTCGACGGCAGCGAACGGATCGACGCGGGGCTGCATACGGCTCGCGCGCTGCTGTGCGACATCAACGGGGCGGAGATGCCGGCGGCGACCGAATTTCTCGATCCACTGTCGCCGCGCTATCTGGCCGACCTGGTCGCATGGGGAGCAATCGGCGCGCGCACGGTGGAATCGCAGGTGCATCGCGAACTGGCGTCGTCGCTGCCGATCCCGATCGGCTTCAAGAACGGCACCGACGGCAACGTCCAGGTGGCGGTCGATGCGATGTGCGCGGCCGCGCGAGCGCATCGCTTCCTGTCGGTCGATGCGGGCGGGCGGCTATGTGCGACAGCGTCGCCCGGCAATCCGCACACGCATGTCGTGCTGCGCGGCGGGCGCGAACCGAATTTCGACGCGGCAGCCGTGAATGCCGCATGCGAGCGCATGGTGGCCGCGAAATGCGCCCCGCGCGTGATGATCGACGTCAGCCACGGCAACAGCCGCCGCCAGTTCCGCAATCAACTGGGCGTCGGCACGGCCGTCGCCGCGCAGGTCGCGGCCGGCGACACGCGCATCGTCGGCGTGCTGATCGAGTCGAACCTGATCGAAGGGCGCCAGGATCTCGTGCCCGGCATGCCGCTGCGCTACGGGCAGAGCATCACCGATGCGTGCCTGTCGTTCGCCGATACCACGCAGCTCCTCGAGACGCTCGCCTACGCGGTGCGCGCGCGCCGGCGCGGCCATGCGCCGGCGCCGGACCTCGAGTTCGCGCACGAGCCGCTGCTCGCGTGCTGCGCGTGAGCGGCCCGGCGCGGCGGAGTCAGATTGCGGCTTCGTCGTAGATCCGTGTCGCGTCGCCGGCCCACGCGTCGCGATAGCGGGCGAGCCAATGCTCGGCCTGGGTCGGCGCACCGGCGACGATCTCGTCGAGCGGCGCGAGATACACGGATTCGTCGCGACCGGCCGCGTCCCTGCGTGCCCGCGCGCGCAGGCCGCGATGCGCGATCGCCAGCGCATCGGCCGCGAATGCGCGCAACGAGCGGCCGTCGACCGATGCGCCCAGCCCGAAACGCGGCACGTCGCGACGCAAGGTCAGCAATGCGCCGCGGTCGATCACGGCGGCCAGCGTCTCGGCCTCCGACAGCGCGGCCGGATCGTACAGCAGGCCGGTCCAGAACGCGGACAGCGCGACCATCATCGCGGGCGAGCCCGCATCGGCGCCGCGCATCTCGAGATAGCGCTTGAGCCGCACTTCGGTGAAGACCGTCGTCAGATGGTCGGCGAAATCGCCGAGCGTCGGCGTGTCGCCCTCGAGGTGCGGAATGCGGCGTCGCATGAAATCGCGGAACGTCCATCCCGTCGCATCCGTGTAGCGGTCGCCGCGCCGCACGAAGTACATCGGCACGTTGTCGAGCAGCCAGCTCACGTAGCGCTCGAAACCGAAGCTGCGCGACAGGAACAGCGCCGGCGCCCCGCAGCGATCCTCGTCGGTGTCGAGCCACGTGTGTGCGCGCGTCGACAGCAGGCCGGTCGGCCGGCCCTCCGCGAACGGCGAATTCGCGAACAGCGCGGTGGCAACGGGCTGCAGCGCGAGCGACACGCGCATCTTGCGCGCCATGTCGCTTTCCGACGCGAAATCGAGGTTGACCTGCACGGTGCAGGTGCGCTGCATCATGTCGAGCCCGCGCGTGCCGACGCGCGGCATATAGCGCTGCATGATCGCGTAACGCTGTTTCGGCATCCACGGCAGCGCCGCACGCGCCAGGTGAGGGTGAAAACCCAGCGGCGCGCAACGCAGGCCGAGCGGCTCGCACGCGTCGCGGGCCGCGGCAAGGTGCGCATGGAGTTCGGCATGCGTGTCGTGCAGCGTATCGAGCGGCGCGCCCGACAGTTCGAGCTGGCCGGCCGGCTCGAGCGAGATCGCGGCGCCGTCGCGCTGGATCACGCCCACGATCCGTCCGGCATCGACGATCGGCGTCCCGTCGCCTTGCAGCCGCGCGAGCACCGCGGCGATCCCCGAGGGCCCGTCGTAAGGCACGGCCGCGTGCGTCGCACGCGCGACGACGAACTTCTCGTGCTCGGTCCCGATCCGGAATTGCGCGGCCGGCTTGCAGCCGGCGGCCAGATGATCGGCGAGCTGTTGCTCGGAGACGATCGGCGTGTGGTCCGACCCAACGGCATTCGACATCGACACTCTCCACAAGTCACATTGAGCGACCGACCGGTCGGTCACGAGTCAACTATAGCGACGTCGATGCGGGTGCTGTACTGGCAGGGGTGATAGGGGCGGGGCAAAACCGCACTGCGCTACGGTTGCCGGCGCTTCGCGAAGTAATGCGCGGGCGAATCGCCGAACGCGCGGCGGAACATCGCGATGAAGTTGCTCGGCGTCGCATAGCCCAGCGCGTCGGCGATGTTGGCGACACTGTCGCCGCTCGCGAGGCGTTCGAGTGCGTGCGTCAGGCGCGCCTGCTGACGCCATTGCGCGAAGCTCGTGCCGGTTTCCGCGACGAACAGCCGGCTCAGCGTGCGGGCGGACAGCCCGGCCCATTCGGCCCACGCTTCGAGCGTGCGGCTGTCGTGCGGCTGACCGAGGATCGCGTTCGCGATGCGCAGCAGCCGCCGGTCGCGCGGCATCGGCAGGTGCAGCGGCTCATGCGGCGCACGGCGCATCTCGTCGAGCAGCACGAGGCTGATGCGCGCCTGCTCGATGTCGAGCCGATCCTGGTCGGCCCACGACACCGCGCGCCGCACGAGCGCGCGCATCAGCTCGGTGATCGCGATCACGCACGGCTGATCCGGCATGCGCCGGCTCGCGGCCGGTGCGATCACGACGCTCCAGCCGCTCAACGCGCCGCTGATGCTGACCTTGTGCTGCTCGCCCGGCGGAATCCAGCCGGCGCGATGCGGCGGCAGCAGCCACGAACCATGCGGCGTGCGCACGTGCGCGAAACCGCTTTCCACGCAGAACACCTGGCCGCGCAAATGGCTGTGCCAGTCGACCTCGCGGGTGCCGAGCCGGTAGGTGTTGCTGCCGTCGTCCTCGCCCCAGACGGCGATCAGCGACGGGCCGTCCTCGCGCTCGCTCGGATCGGAGTCGGCGCGCTGCACGGTGCGCGGGGGAGAAGTGTCTCGGGTGGGCATGGCCGGAATTCATTATTTTTTGTCTAAACAACATTATCAGCTTTGTCCGGGGGCGTCCAACAATGCGTGTCGTGTTCAAACCGATACGAAGCAGAGGAATGCGATGCATGCAGCACTTGCTCCCTGGACACGCGATGCCGGCGCACTGCGCGCCATGTCGCGAATCGCCGTCGCCGCGGCGCTCGTCATGCTCGGCGCGTGCGCGAGCCGCGACGGGCTCGCACCGGCCGGCACGCTGCGCGGCGCCGATACGCTCGCCGCATCGCGCAGTCTCGCGCACGCACCGACCGCCGACTGGCCGGCCGCCGACTGGTGGCGCGCGCTGAACGATGCGCAACTGAGCGCGCTGATCGACGAGGCACTCGCCGGCAACCCCGATCTCGCGACCGCCGATGCGCGGGCACGCGAAGCGCAGGCACTGGTGATCGAGGCGCGGGCCGCACGGCTGCCGCACCTCGTCGGCCGCGCGAGCGCGAAGGCCGAGCGGCTGTCCGGCACCCAGTTTTCGTCGGGCGAGGGCGGCGGCTTCTTCAGCCACACGCGTGAAATCAATCTCGGCCTGAGCTGGGATCTCGATCTGTGGGGCGGCCGCCGTGCCGCGTGGGAAGCCGCGCTCGGCGAAGCGCGGGCCGCGCAGGTCGATGCGCAGGCCGCACGCGTACTGCTGTCGGTCAACGTTGCGCGCGCCTACGTGAATCTCGCGTACGCATTCGATCAGCAGGACGTCGCGCGAGCCGAATACGAGCGTGCCGACGAAGCGCTCACGCTCACGCGCCAGCGCGTCACGAAAGGCATCGACAACGTCGCGCAGCAGCGCCAGGCGGAAAGTGAAGTCGCGGCCGCGACGCGCGAGCAGGCCCGCGCCGCGCAGGCGATCGACAGTGCGCGCATCGCGCTCGCGATCCTGCTCGGCGCGGGCCCCGATCGCGGCCTCGCGCTGGTGCGGCC
>NZ_VWWH01000045.1:0-55390 GCF_011753045.1 Burkholderia sp. Ap-955 | reverse complement strand
CCGGGGCTGGTGCAGCGGCGGGTGCCGGCGCGACCGGTGCCGGGGCGCCATCGCGCACGCGCAGCACGCCGGCCGCGAACTCGCGGTTGCCGAGCACGGAGAAGAACGTGCCGACGGCCAGCGACAGCCGGCCGAAGAAGGACAGGTTGGATTCGGGCATGAGGTCTGGACTCCTGTGGGCTCGCGACATGGCGAGCGTTTCTTGCCTGGGCGCCCGGCGGCGGCGTGCGGATTGCGCACTGCCGCCGCCCGGCGCGTGATTCGGTCGCGCCCTCTCGGGTGCGGAAAACCCGTATTTTGCCCTGTGGCGGGCGAACCGGGCAGAAGTTGGGGGACAGAACATCGCGGTGCAGCGTTTTCGGCCGCGCACGACGGCACGTCGGGCGCGATCGGCCGCGATGCTGCGGCGCGTCAGCGCGGCTTGCGCCGCTTCGCGTGCTTCGCCTCGAAATCGCGCGACAGAATGCCGAGCGTGACTTCGCCGAAGCGGGCGAGCAGCGTCGTCTCGGCCTCCTTCAGCGTGGCCGACAGGTGCGCATTGACGGCCTGCTCGACCAGGCATTCGGCCTCATCGTCGGTCACGAGATCGGAGAACAGCGGCGGCTCGCCCACCGCGCGATAGACGTCGAGCAGCGTGATGTCGTCGAGCGCGACGCTCAGCACCCAGCCGCCGCCATGCCCCTTCTCCGACTGCACGTAGCCGCGGTCGCGCAAGCCGCCGAGCAGCCGCCGCACGACGACCGGGTTCGTGCACAGCATCGTCGCGATCGCTTCGGACGTCATCGGGCCGTCGACCTGATCCATGTGGATCAGCGCATGCAGCATGCGCGACAAGCGGCTATCGGTTCTCACGAGCGGTGCTCCCCTCTCTCGAAACTTTTGAAGTTGCGTGAATGATACCATCGCCCTATCATGCAACTTCTCGTGTTTCGTGAGTTGCGTTGAGTCGGCCACCCTCGGAGCACGTCCGTCATTCACGCAGGTTCAGGAAAGGAGTGGGTGCATGCATGACCATCATGAAGTGATCGTGATCGGCGGCAGCTTTGCGGGGCTGTCGGCCGCGATGCAGCTTGCGCGGGCGCGCCGCCGCGTGCTCGTGATCGACGCCGGCCGGCCGCGCAACCGCTTTGCCGCGCACGCGCACGGCTTTTTCGGGCAGGACGGCAAGCCGCCCGCGCAGATCGTCGACGAAGCCGCCGCGCAGCTCGCCGCGTACCCCACCGTGCAGCGGATCGCAGGCGACGTGCGCACGGCCGAGCGCGATGCGGACGGCCGCTTTCACGTGACGCTGGCCGACGGCAGCCGCGCGAGCGCCGACCGGTTGATCCTCGCAACCGGCATCCGTGACGCGTTGCCCGCGCTGCCGGGGCTTGCGGAACGCTGGGGCGTCAGCGTGCTGCATTGTCCGTATTGCCACGGGTACGAGGTGAGCGGCCAGCGGCTCGGCGTGCTCGCCACGCATCCGCTGTCGGTGCATCAGGCGATCCTGATTCCGGACTGGGGCCCGACGACGTGGTTCACGCAGGGCATGGTCGAAGCCAATCCAGAAGAAGCCGCGTTGCTCGACGCGCGCGGCGTGCGTATCGAGCCGTCGCCGGTCGTGGAAATCCTCGGCGATGCGCCGCGGATCGATGCGTTGCGGCTCGCCGACGGGCAGGTCGTGCCGATCGATGCGCTGTTCGTCGGCGCGCACACGGCGATGGCGAGCGATCTGGCGCAGCAGCTCGGCTGCGCATTCGACGACGGGCCGCTCGGCCCGGTCGTGCGTGTCGATGCCTTGAAGCAGACGAGCGTCGACGGCGTATTCGCAGCCGGCGACGCGTCGACGCCGATGAGCAATGCGACGTTCGCGTCGGCGTCGGGCGTGATGGCCGGGGTCGCCGCGCATCGGTCGCTGATTTTCGGGCTCGGCCGGTAACGGTGCGTGGCGTCGCGGGCCGTGTCATTCGAAGCGGCCAGGCAATCCGATTCGATGCGCGACCGACGCGATCCACAGCCGCATCGATGGATTCGCGGCGCGATGTGCGGTTTAATGCTCGACACATCCGGCATTAAGAGACATGAAATGCTCGACCTCGACGACCTTCGACTCGTACGCGCGATCGGCACGTCGCGCTCGCTGGCTTCTGCCGCGCGATTGCTCGACCTCACGCCGCCCGCGGTCACGATCCGCCTGCAGCGGATGGAAGCGCGATTGAACGCACGGCTCGCCGTGCGGCAGCCGAAAGGGATCGCGCTGACCGACGAAGGGCAGCGGCTGTACCAGGAAGCCGTCGACATCCTCGAGCGCGTGGAGGCGCTGCCGGTCAGCATCTCAGGCGACCACGGCGATGTGCGCGGCACGCTGCGCGTCGTCGCCCCGCTCGGCTTCGGCCGAAAGTACGTCGCGCGGATCGTGCGCGACGTGCAGCGCGCGCATCCGAAGCTCGACATCGCGCTCCACCTGTCGGAGAGCCCGTTGACCAGCGCGTCGGGCGCCGACGTGGTCGTTCACGTCGGCAGCCTCAAGTCGTCGTCGTGGATCGGGTATCCGCTCGCGCCCAACGAACGCTTCCTGTGCGCGAGCCCCGCCTACGCACGTCGCATCAAGGAACTGAACCATCCATCCGACCTGGCCCGCTACGACTGCCTGTGCCTGCGCGAAAACGACGAGGACATCCCGCGCTGGCGCTTCTCGCAAGGCGGCGACGTCAAGGGCGAACCGCGCCGGTCCGCCGTGATCCGCGTCAGCGGCGCGTTGTCGTCGAACGACGGCACCGTCATCACGGAATGGGCGCTGGCCGGGCTCGGGATCGTCGAGCGCTCCGAGTGGGACGTCGCGCCGCTGCTGGCGAACGGCAAGCTCGTGCGGTTGCTGCCCGACTGGCACCTGCCGCCCGCCCCCGTGACAGCGCTGCTGCCGTCGCGCACCGGCCGCTCCGCGCGGCAACGGGTGTTTCTCGAAGCCGCGACGCGGTTTCTGAGCCCGCCGCCGTGGCGCGGCAAGGCGTGAGCCGAGGCACGACCCGCACGATCCAGTCGATTAAGCAGCGTTTAATGCTGGATTAGCCATGCGTTAAACACGGGGCCCGGCGACACCCCTACAGTGTTCGCATCGGCAACCCTCCGAGGCAACGCATCGTGGACCTTCAAACCCTCAACACCCCGGCCGCCCTGATCGACGTCGGCCGCATGCAACACAACATCGGCCGCATGCAGGCGCATCTGGATGCGCTCGGCGTCAGGTTCCGGCCGCACGTCAAGACCACCAAATGCACGCACGTCGTCGATGCCCAGATCGCGGCCGGCGCGCAGGGCATCACCGTGTCGACGCTCAAGGAAGCCGAACAGTTTTTCGCGCACGGTATCCGGGACATCGTCTACGCAGTCGGCATGGTGCCCGCGAAACTCGGCCAGGCGCTCGCGCTGCGCCGGCAGGGCTGCGACCTGAAGCTGGTCGCCGACAGCCTGTCGGCCGCGCACGCGATCGCCGAATTCGGGCGCGCGCACGGCGAGCGCTTCGACGTGTGGATCGAGGTCGACGTCGACGGCCACCGCTCGGGGATTCCGCCCGACGCCGACCTGCTGATCGACGTGGGCCGCGCGCTCGTCGACGGCGGGATGATGCTCGGCGGGGTGCTGGCGCACGCGGGCTCCAGCTACGAATACAGCACACCCGACGCGCTGGCGGCCATCGCCGAGCAGGAACGCAGCCGCACCGTGCGGGCGGCGGAGCGCCTCCGGGCCGCCGGGCTGCCCTGTCCGGTCGTGAGCATCGGCTCGACACCCACCGCCCTCGCGGCGGAACACCTCGAAGGCGTCACCGAGGTGCGCGCCGGCGTGTACGTGATGTTCGATCTCGTGATGCACAACATCGGCGTGTGCGATCTGTCCGACATCGCGCTGTCGGTGCTGACCACCGTCATCGGGCACCAGGAAGAAAAAGGCTGGGCGATCGTCGACGCAGGCTGGATGGCGATGAGCCGCGACCGCGGCACGCAGCGCCAGGCGCACGACTTCGGCTACGGGCAGGTCTGCACCGAACACGGCGACGTGCTCGGCGACTACGTGATGAGCGCCGCCAACCAGGAGCACGGGATCGTGTCGTGCTCGGGCTCGCCCGATGCCGGCATTGCGCAACGGTTTCCGATCGGCACCCGCCTGCGCATCCTGCCGAATCACGCGTGCGCCGCCGGTGCGCAACATCCCGAATATCAGGCGATCGGCGAAGACGGCGGCGCGCAGACGTGGCCGCGCTTCTACGGGTGGTGAATCCGGCCGCGCATCCACGTCGCCTCTTCGACGCATTGACTATTTGTCCAAATCTGGACAAAATTTAAACTACCCCGATTAGCCTGGCGCCGAAAGCGCTTGCCAGAACATGCCGACCGACGACCGACTCCTGCTTCTCGACCGCGATACCGTCGCGCCCGCTCTCCAGGCCGCACAAGTGACGGCGGCCGTTCGCGAAGCCTTCGTGCTGCATAGCCAACGGGCCGGACGCGTGTTCCCGGTGGTGCGCGAGAAACTGCACACCGGCGGCGTGTTCGGCATCAAGTCGGGCGATGTCGCGAATCAGGATCTGCTCGGTTTCAAGGCGGCCGGATTCTGGCCCGGCAACCGCGGGCTCGGCGGCGAACCGCATCAGGCCACCGTCGCGCTGTTCGACCCGGCCACGGGCCGACCGCTGTGCATCATGGACGGCAATGCGATCACCACCGCGCGAACCGGCGCCGCCGGCGGCCTCGGGCTGCAACTGCTCGCGCGTCGCGACAGCGCGCGACTCTGCGTGTTCGGCACGGGCGTGCAGGCGCGCGTCCAGCTCGACTACGCACTCGGGCTGCTGCCGCAACGGTGCACCGTGCAGTACGTGAACGTCAGCGGCGAGCCCGACCCGGTGTTCGAATCGGCCTTCCGGGAACGATGCACGATCGGCGTGGCGCGCGACCGGAACGACGCGGTGGCCGATAGCGACGTGGTCATCACGGCAACGCCTGGCGGCGGCCCGCTGTTCGACGCGGATGCGGTCCAGCCGGGCACCCACCTGACCTGCGTGGGCGCCGACACCGCAGGCAAGCGCGAGCTGCCGGCAGGCGTGCTGGAACGCGCGCGGATTTTCGTGGACGATCACGATCAGGCGCGCAGCATCGGCGAATGCCAGTGGGCACCGGATTTGCCACGCACCGAAATCGGTGACATCCTCGCCGGAACCGCGACGGTCGACCGCGCGCCGCACGAGATTACCGTCTTCGACATGACCGGGCTCGCGCTTCAGGACCTGACCGTCGCACGCTTCCTGTATCGGCAGGCCCTCGAAAACGGCACCGGAATCTCCATTCCGTGGCCCTGGTAAACGAAACTCCCCGTCAACCTCTATGCGTCTCACCCAAGTTTCCGCGCTCTCGTTCGACCTGGACGACACCCTGTGGCCGTTCGGGCCGTCCGTCGTACGGGCCGAACGGGAGCTTCGCACGTGGCTGATCGAGCACGCGCCCGGTACCGAGCGTGTGCTGCCCACGCAGCAGGCGCTCAGCGACCTGCGTGAGGAATACGAACGATTGTGCCCCGACCTCGCCGGCGACTTCCGTGCGATGAGAATCGGCTCGATCCGGCTTGCGCTGGAGCGCGCGAACGAAGACGTCACGCTCACCGACCGTGCGTACGCGGCCTTCTATGCCGCGCGCAACCGGGTCGAATTCTATGACGATGCGTTGCCGGCGCTCGCGTGGTTGAGCACGCGGTTTCCGTTGATCGCGGTGACCAACGGCAACGCAGATCTGCGGCTGACCGGCGGCGGCGAATTCTTTCGTGCAACGCTCAGCGCGCAGGCGTTCGGGGTCGCGAAACCCGAGCCCGGGATATTTCATGCCGCGGCGGAAGCGCTCGATGTTCAGCCGGCGGAACTGCTGCATGTCGGCGACGATTACCACCTCGATATCGTCGGCGCATTGAACGCGGGGCTTCAGGCAGCGTGGGTGGTGCGCGATACGCATCCGGAAGCGGAGCGTGTGCAGCAGCAGGCCGCGACGCCGCACGTCACGCTCAGCGACCTGTCGATGCTGTGCCGCATGCTCGGCGGGCCTGACGACATGGCGTGAGCACCTGCGTGCGCCGCGTTCGCGACGCACGCTTCACCAATCTGAAACGCGGCGAGGCTGCAGCTCGCCGACTGCACACGCGCAGCGGTCGACCATGCCGATGCAACGCATGACCGGCCACCGCCCGTTCACGCCGCCTTGCGCGCGTCCGCGATCCGCTGCGGCGCCTTCGGCCGCGCATACAATCGTTCGAGATAAGCACGCAATTGCGGAAACGATTCGATCAGGTTGCACTCGCCGGCCCAGTCGATCAGGTAAGCCGTCACGCAATCGGCCACCGTCAGCGTGTCGCCGACGATGAACTCGCGCCCTTCGAGATGCTTGTCGAGGATCGTGGCCATCGTCCTGAAATCCTCACGCGCCAGTTCGATGTCGGCCGGCGAGCGCTTCTCCGGCGGATAGATGAACGAGTGCCGCGTGATCCGCCACAGCGGCTGCTCGAGCTCCGTCACCGCGAACATGACCCACCGGTAAGCCTCGGCCCGCAGCGCCGGATCGACCGGCAGCAGCGCCTTCTCCGGGTACTTGTCCGCGAGATACAGCACGATCGCGGCCGATTCGGGAATCACGAGGTCGCCGTCCACCAGCACGGGCACCTTGCCGGCCGGATTGAGGCGCAGGAATTCGGGGCGCTTGTGCTCGCCCTGGAGCAGGTTCACCGAGATGAACTCGAAATCGGCATCCAGCTCTTTCAGCCCCCACAGCGCGCGTTGCGAGCGGGTGCCGGCAAATCCGTAAAGCTTCATCGCCAGTCTCCATCCAGAATGTCGGGAAAACTTCCATCTGCCGGCCACGGCGCATCGCCGATACACGACGCGTGGCCTCGCGCGTCGTTCACGCGCCGGGAATCGCCAGCACCGGCATCACGTCGATCGCCACGCCCGGAAACAGCGTGAAATGCGGATGACCTTCGAACAGCGCGGCCGCGGCTTCGTGCGAGGCCGCCCGCACGACGGTGAAGCCGCTCATCGCGTTCGCCGTGTCCGTGACGCCGGCGGCATCGATGGTCTTCGTCTTGCCGAGCGGCCCGCCCATCTCGACGATCGCGTCGCGATGCCGGTCGACCCACGCATGCCAGGCAGCGATGCCGTCGCGCTCGCGCGTACGCCGCTCCTCGTCCGGCAGCGCCATCCACGCCTTCATCGCCGGGCTGTCCTTGGTCCCGAGAAATACCGCGAGATACAACTGCTGTTGCGCACTCATGCTGTCCCCTTCGGTGACGGACGCGACGGGCTGCCGCGCCTCGACCTTGACAAGATAGGTTGATATCAACACAATTGCAACATGGCACGAAAAGAAAAGCTCCCTTTCGAAACGACGCTGATGGTGCGCGATTGCTGCCTGTGCCTGCACATGCAGCGCGCGGCGCGTAATCTTGCGCGGATCTTCGACGATGTGCTGCGCCCGCTGGACCTCACCAACGGCCAGTTTTCGCTGCTGATGTCGCTGAACCGGCCCCAGCCGGCGCCGATGAAATCGGTCGCGTCGCTGCTCGCGATGGACCGCACCACGCTCACGGCCGCGCTCAAGCCGCTCGAGCGGCGCGGCCTGGTCACGATCATCCAGGATCCGGACGACCGGCGCAGCCGCCTGCTCGAACTGACGCAGGCCGGCCACGACCTGCTGGCCGAAGCGTTTCCGCTGTGGCAGCAGACGCATGCCGAGATCGAACGGCCGTTCGCGCCGGGGGAAGTCGATCAGTTGCGCGGCCAGTTGCGCGCGCTGTCGGTCGATCCGGCCGCGCGCGATTGAACCGAACCGGCGCGCGGATCGCTGCGGCCAGGCGGCTTACTTCCGGCCCTTCTTCGGCAGCAGCAGTTGCGCGAATTCCTGCAGGAAGGCCACGGGCCCATGCGCATGCAGCGCCTGCCCGCTGCTCAGCGCGCCGTCGATCACGGTCGCGAGCCGCAGTGCGAAGGTTTCCGGCTCGTCGACACCCATCGCCTCCGCCAGCTCGGTCAGCCGGCGCCGCAATTCCTGCTTGTGCGCGACGGCCACCTTGCGGGCCGGATGGTTGCCGTCCGCGTATTCGGCGGCGATGTTGATCTGCGGGCAGCCGCGATAGCCGGGGCGCGCAATGCGTTCGCCGATCCATTGCAGCTGCGCATCCAGTTCCTCGCGCGGCGAGCGCCGGTACTGCGCGGCCACCGCATCCCAATGCGCCCAGAAATCGGCGTCCTCGCGCAGCAGGAACGCTTCGATCAGGTCGTCCTTCGTCGTGAAGTAACGATAGAGACTCGTCTTCGCCACGCCCGCCTGCGCGACGATCAGGTCCACGCCGACCGCGCGCGTACCCTCCCGATAGAACAGCTCGCTGGCCGTTTGCAGAATGCGTTCGCGCGTATCGGGCGCGTTCCCTGGTGTGCCTGTTTCCTTTTTCATCCCGACCCGGCCGTGCTGGCCGCCCCTACCGCAACAGTGATCGGATCATAGCACCGCGCGCTTGACGACGCTACAGGTCTGTACTATAAAACAGACCGTTCTGTAGCGGAGTTGATCATGGACGATCGAATGACGGTTGCAGTCTATGGCGCCACGGGTCATACCGGGCGGTTTGTCGTCGCGGAGCTGGCGCGGCGTGGCCTGCGCGCGATCCGCATCGGCCGCGATGCCGCGCGGCTCGCGGATGACGGCGGCGATACGGCGCTCGCGCTCATGCGCGTCGCCACGATCGACGATCCGGCCGCGCTCGACGCCGCGTTGCGCGGCGCGGATGCGGTGATCAACTGCGCGGGTCCGTACCTCGATACCGCTTTGCCGCTGGCCGATGCCGCGCTGCGGGCCGGCATCCCCTATCTCGACCTGACCGCCGAGCAGCCGTCGGTGCTGGCGCTGGCCGAACACAGCGATGCGCGGGCGCGCGCCGCGGGCGTGACCCTCGTGCCGGCCGCGGCGTTCTATGGCGGCCTGGCCGACCTGCTCGTCACGGCCGTCGTGGACGAGCACCAGCCGATCGAGCGCGTCGATGTCGCAACCGGGCTCGACCGCTGGCATCCGACACGCGGCACGCGCGTGACGGGCGAACGCAATCGCACGGTGCGGCTCGTTCAGAAGGACGGGAAGCCGACGCCGGTGCCGTCGACCGCACGCGAACGCGCATGGCCGTTCCCGCCGCCGATCGGCCGCGTCGACGTGACGCTGCTGCCGTTTTCGGAAGTGATGACACTGTCGCGTCACCTGCGCATCGATACGATCGAATCGTGGCTCGCCACCGTCGCGCTGCGCGACGTGCGCGATGCCGCCACGCCGCCGCCCGAGCCGACCGACGAGATGGGCCGCTCGGCGCAGCAGTTCGCGATGGACGCGATCGTCGTGCAGGGCGGCACGACGCACCGCGCGACGGCGTCCGGGCAGGACATCTACGCGGTCAGCGCACCGATCATCGTCGAGG
This sequence comes from Burkholderia sp. Ap-955, assembly GCF_011753045.1. Classification (NCBI taxonomy): domain Bacteria; kingdom Pseudomonadati; phylum Pseudomonadota; class Betaproteobacteria; order Burkholderiales; family Burkholderiaceae; genus Burkholderia; species Burkholderia sp. Ap-955. Next base: position 45,922 of record NZ_VWWH01000045.1, on the reverse strand, counting down.
CAGCCGTGCGCCTGATCGCGGGCGACACCGTGGTGTCGGGCGGCGTGCGCAGTCTCGGCGAGCTGTTCGACGCGCGCGATTTCCTCGCGGCGCTCGATTCGGTGGCAGTATCGTTCGGCACGACAACCGATCCGGTTTTCAACCAGGAGACACAGGCATGAGCAGCAATGAAAAGGGTGCGCATTTCCGGTCGCTTCACCGCGCGGGCCAGCCGCTGGCGCTGTTCAACGTGTGGGACGCCGGCAGCGCGCGCACGGCGGCCGACGCGGGCGCCGTCGCACTGGCAACCGGCAGCTGGTCGGTCGCAGCAGCCAACGGTTTCGTCGACGGCGAGCAGATGCCGCGCGCGCTGATGATGGACGTGCTCGAGCGGATCACGCGCGCGACCGACCTGCCCGTCACCGTCGATCTCGAAAGCGGGTACGGCGAGCGGCCGGAAGATGTCGCCGAAACGATCGCGCTCAGCATCAAGGCCGGCGCGATCGGCTGCAACCTCGAAGACAGCTTCCCGGCGACGGGCGAATTGCGTGACGTCGACGCAGCGGCGGCCCGTCTCGCGGCAGCACGGCAGGCTGCCGATCGCGCGAGCGCAGACTACTTCATCAACGCGCGCACCGACGTGTTCTTCACGGCGCCGGCCGACACGCACGACGAGCGCCTGCTCGACGCCACGCTGGCCCGCGCACGCGCATATGCCGCGGCCGGTGCCGATGGCCTGTTCGTGCCGGGGCTGCGCTCGCCGGCACTCATCCGCGCGCTGACGGCCGCGTCGCCGCTGCCGGTGAACGTGATGCGCGTCACGGAAACGCCGACGCTCGCCGAATTCGCGGAATACGGCGTGGCCCGCATCAGCCACGGACCGTATCCGTACCTGCAGGCAATGAAAACACTGGCGGAGATGGTCAGGCAAGGCGGCTGACAGATTCGCAAAACGGACGGCGTCACGCGCGCACCGAACGATTACATCCCATGTAATTGGCGCACGACACGACCGCTCCTACGCTTCGGGTGTCGCGCCGCCATTCCGGCGGCGCTCATCGCCCCGGAGACATCATGTCCGCCTATCCGCTTCATACGATCGACTCGGCACCGGCCGCATCCAGGCCCGTCCTCCAGCAGCTCCAGCAAACCTTCGGCATCGTTCCGAACATCGCAGCGGCCATGGCCGCGTCGCCGGTGCTGATCAACAGCTTCATCGGCCTGTTCGAGCGCGTGCACGCCAGCAGCCTCACCGAGCCGCAGATCCAGACGCTCCTGCTCACCAACGCGGTCACGAACGCGAGCGAGTGGCCGGTCGCCTTCCATACCGCGCTTGCGTTGAAACAGGGTGTGACCCACGCCGACGTCGACGCGATCCGCCATGGCGCCCTGCCCGGCGACGCGACGCTGGCCGCGCTATCGGCCACGGCGCGCAAGCTGATCGACACCCGCGGCCGCCTGCCCGATGCCGACCGGCAGTCGTTCCTCGACGCCGGCTTCAGCGCCGAACAGTTGCTGGAAGTGATCGCGGTGGTCGCCGCATCGACGATCACGAACTACGTCGGCAGCGTGACGAAGCCCGCACTCGAAGCGCCGTTCGACGCATTCGCATGGCAGGCGAACGCCGCGTGAGTCCGATATAGTCGATCGCGTCGCTCACGGAACGTCCAGGGAGGCACGATGAACGCCAGCCGCCGCGAACCGCACGCGCCGCCGCATGCACTCGGCCAGTTGCTGCGCTACTGGCGCGACGTGCGCGGTGTGAGCCAGCTCGACCTGTCGCTCGACGCGGGCATCTCGCAGCGCCAGATCAGCTTCATCGAAAGCGGCCGCAGCGTGCCGGGCCGCGACACGCTGCTGACGCTCGCGCAGACGCTGGACGTGCCGCTGCGCGAGCGCAACGCGCTGCTGCTCGCGGCCGGGTATGCACCCGTGTATTCGGAAGCGCCGTGGGATGCGCAGGAGATGCAGGGCGTGATCGGCGCGCTCGAACGGGTCGTGCGCCAGCACGATCCGTTTCCGGCGATCGTGATGGATCGCCACTGGAACGTGTTGATGACCAACGACGCGGCGCCGCGCTTCTTTGGCTGCTTCATCGACATGGCCGCACGCGACGGCCCGCGCAACCTGCTGCGCCTGATGTTCGATCCACACGGCATGCGGCCGTTCCTGGCCGACTGGGAGACGGTGTCGCGCAGCTTGCTGCAGCGCGTGCATCGCGAATCGGTCGGCCGCGTGATCGATGACGACACACGGAAACTGCTCGACGACCTGCTCGCCAGCCCCGATGCGCCGCGCGACTGGAAAACGCCGCCGACACCGGCCGCCGCGCCGTCGCTGCCGGTCATCCCGATCGGCTTCGTGCATGAAGGCGTCGTGCTGCGTTACTTCTCGCTGGTCACGACGGTAGGGACGCCGCAAAGCGCCGCCGCGCAGGAACTGCGCATGGAGTGCATGTTCCCCGCCGACGACGCGACCGAAGCGCGCCACCGGCAGTTGCTCGACACGCACGCACCGGTGCGCTGAGCGGCGGGCCGGGCGGCCCGCCGGTGCCGGTCATTCCGCCAGCGCGGACACCACGCCGACACGCTTCGGCACGCCGGTCACGATCGTCGCGACCGCGACGGCCAGCACGACGGCTGCGGCAACGAACACGCCGGCCGCCCCGTTCGCGTCGAACACGACGCCACCGGCTGCCGCGCCCGTCGCGATCGCGAGCTGGATCGCCGCGACGATCAGCCCGCCGGCGCTCTCGGCTTCATCGGGCACGGTGCGCGTGACCCACGTCGACCAGGCGACGGGCACGCCGCCGAACGCCATCCCCCACAACGCGACGAGCACCGCGTCGATCATCGGCGCACGGCCGAGTGCGACGAGCGCGACGCCGAGCACGACCATCAGCGCGGGCATCCCGATCAGCATCGGCCGCAACCGGTGTTCGAGCACGCGGCCGGCGAGCGACGTGCCGACGAAGTTCGCGATGCCGTAGCCGAGCAGGATCGCCGACAGCCCGTTCACGCCGACGCCCGCGACCTGTTCGAGGAACGGCCGCAGGTACGTGAAGAACGCGAAGTGCCCGGTGAACACGAGGATCGTCGCGAACATGCCGAGGCCGACGGTCGGCCGGCGCAGCACGTCGATCAGCGTGCGCAGCCGCGTCGTGCCGCTCGGCGGCATCGACGGCAGCGTGAGGATCTGCGACACGAACGCGATGCCGCCGAGCGCGGCCGCGATCAGGAACACGTTGCGCCAGCCGATCAGGTGACCGAAGTAGCTGCCCATCGGCGCGGACGCGATCGTCGCGACCGCCACGCCGCTGAAGATAATCGACAGCGCACGCGGCACCATCGACGTCGGCACGAGCCGCATCGCGGTCGCGGTCGCCATCGTCCAGAAGCCGCCGAGTGCGATGCCGAGCACGACGCGGCCGATCAGCAGCATCGTCAGGTTGGGCGCGAACGCGACCGCCAGGTTCGACGCGACGAGCAGCACCGAGAACACGAGCAGCACGCGCCGCCGGTCGATCGTGCGCGTCAGCGCCGAGATCAGCAGACTCGTGACGAGCGCGACCGTCGCGGTGGCGGTGACGGCCTGCCCGGCCACGCCTTCGGTCACGCCGAGGCTGTCGGCCATCGGCGTCAGCAGGCTGGCCGGCAGGAATTCGGCCGTGACGAGCCCGAAGACGCCGAGCGTCATCGCGAATACCGCGCCCCAGGCCGGTTCGCGAGGGGCCGCCGTCGAGGCGGCCGTGGAGATTCCGGGATTCATGCGTGGTTCCGTGTCGGTTAGGGAAAGTACTGATAAGGGCGTATCGTAAGGAACCACGTCAGGACGGTCTATGACATACAATCCGTTCTTGTTGATCGTTCGTCCGAATCTCGCTATGTCCGAGCCCCTGCTTCCGCCCATCCCCGACGTGCACGACCTCGTCAGCGAGCTGCTGCTGGGGATGCGCCTGAGCGGCGTCCAGTACCGCCGCATCCAGGTCGCGCGGCCGTTCGGGCTGAATTTCGGCCACGTGACGGGCCGCGCGCAGTTCCATTTCGTTGGGCGCGGGCCCGTGCTGCTGCGCGACGCGTCGGGCGACACGATGCGGCTCGAAGCCGGCGACGCGATCCTGCTGCCGCACGGCGGCATGCACGCGCTGGTTTCCGACCCCGATGCACCGTGCCGCGAGATCAACGGCTTCGAGGTCGCGAAGATCTGCGATACGGTCGCGTCGGTGGCGTCGGCCGGCGTGTCGCCCGCCCGTTGCGCGACGACCGAGCCGGGCGCCGGCGATGCGCTGATCTTCAGCGCGTGCATGGAGCTCGATCTCGGCGGCATGCAGCCGCTCGTCGGCACGATGCCGGAGTTCATGCACGTCGGCACGCTGCTCGCGCGCTACCCGGAAATCCGCCCGATGCTCGATGCAATGGAGCGCGAAGCGTGCTCGGCCCGCGCGGGTTTCGCGGGCATCCTCGCGCGGCTCGCGGATGTGGTCGCCGCGTTCATCGTGCGCGGCTGGGTCGAGTGCGGATGCGGTGATGCAACGGGCTGGGTGCAGGCGCTGCGCGAACCCAAGCTCGGCCGCGCGATCGTCGCGCTGCATCGCGATCCGGGGCGCAACTGGAGCGTGGCGGAACTCGCGACCGAAGCGGGCGTGTCGCGTTCGGTGTTCGCCGAGCGCTTTCTCGCGGCCACCGGGATGACGCCGGTGCGCTACCTGACCGAGCTGCGGATGCGGCTCGCCGCGCAATGGATCACGCGCGACCACGAGACGATCGAGGCCGTCGCGTACCGGCTCGGCTACGGCTCGCTCGCCGCGTTCAGCCGCGCGTTCAAGCGCGTGGTGGGCAAGCCGCCGGGCGCCGTGCGCGCGGACGGCGAGGTGCGTGTCGAAGCGTAATGCGTGACGTGGCGCGCGTCACGCTTCACGCGTGATGCCGGCCGCGGCCGCCACGCGTCGCTCCCATTGCCTTCACACGTGATGCCAGCGCCGTTCAGTCACTGCGCGCTTCCAGCTTGTCGACCAGCGCCGTCGCGCACTGCACGGCAAGCGCCGCGCACTGCTCCGCATCCACGACTGCGCCGCTTGCGACGGTGCCCTGCACGATCCGGCCCAGCAAATCCTTCGAGAGATCGGCGATCTCGTAGTCCCGTTCCGTCATGATGTCCCTCCTGCGCATCGATCAATTGCCTCGACGCGCGCACTTCCCCTGCCCGTTCAACGCCCTTTCGCCCGCACGACGATCTGCGCCTGCGTGTCGCGTTCGATGTGTTCGAGCGACGCGCGCAGCGCCGTGAATTCGTCAGGCGTGCACACCTGACGGCCGAAATCCGCGGTCATCCGCCGCGTGACCTGCACGACGCGCGCGGCCGCGTCGAATACGTAATGCGACGTGAAGTCGACGAAGCGGTCGTGCACGGCCGTATCGGCCGGCAGGTCGGTCACCGCGACGTCGGCCGGCAGCGCGATCTGGCCGGTCTCGTCGAACGTGCCGCCGATGCAGCCCCACGGCTGCGTGCGCACGGGCTCGGCGAGCCAGTTCTCGACCTGCGTCGCGATGCCGCCCGTCAGGCTCGACAGCGCGGGCAACGCGGTCGTGCCGTCGGGCCACACGAAATGATCGAGCGTGCCCGACATCGTCACGTCGAACGGCCCGTCGGTGACGCGCCGGTCACTGGTCGACAGCTCCGCGCGGCCGCGCAAGCCGCTTTGCCGCAGCCGGTTGTTCGCCAGCTGCGCGATGCCATCGGGCGTCGCGCGGCGAAACAGGTTGCGTTCGAGTTCGGCCGTCCAGCCGTCGTCCTCGGTGTACGCGTGAAAACGCGTGGCGCCCGGCCCCGCGGCGTCGATCTCGACCCGCGCGATGCGGCCGCGCGGTTGCGTGGCCGGCGTACGCGACAGCACGCCCGTGTCGACCAGCAGCGCGGGACGGTCCATCACGATCGGCGGCAGATAGCCGAATGCGATGCCGGCCGTCGTCGTGTCCGCATAGCGCGCGAGATCGGGCAGCCACGTGATCGCGTGATTGATCGCACCGCCGCCGTAGCCGGGCACCGACGCCAACGTGTAAACGGACCCGAGATTGAGCAGCACCGGCTCGCTGCGGATGCCGACCGCCGCGAGCAGCGCGCCGAACAGCGCGACATGATCCTTGCAGTCGCCGTAGCGGTTGCGCAGGATGTCCGTCACGCGATGCGGCGCGGCGGCCGTTTCGCCGAGAAACAGCCCGACGTAGCGGATGTTCGCCTGCACCCAGTCGTACAGGATGCGCGCCTTGTCGCGCGGATCGGCGACACCAGCGGTGAGCGTGCGCGCCAGCTGCGCGACGGCCGGATCGTCCGCACCCGGATCGACCGCCGCGTTGCGGTAGCGCGCGGCGAACGCCGCATAGTCGGGCAGCGTCGAGACGACGAGCCGGTCGCCGTAGGTCGCGTAGCCGACCGCGCCGCTTTCGATGCGGTCGTACGGGCCGTGCCGGTAGTCGAATTCGTAGCGCGTGCGGCCGTTCGCGGTGACCGGCGGCAGCGCGACGTAGCCGCGCGCATCCGCGTACAGCGGCATGTCGGCCGGCACGTCGAAGATCAGCCGCTGGCTGTCGACCGGCTCGCGCGACGGCTCCACGGTATAGCCGAAGTAGCCGCGGTTGACCGGCTTCGTGCGGGTCTTGCGGAACGCCACGCGCGTGCTCGATCCGGCTTCGACGCCGGGGAACACGACAGTACGCAGCAGCCCGTCCTGGAACGTCGGCGCGCCGGCCGAGCGCGGCTCCTGCACGTCGCGGATGCCGTCCGCGCCGACCGGGTGCGCGACCCCGTCGCGGCCGATCGTCTCGGCCGCGAGCAGGTCCACCTTCTCGAGATTCTTGTCGAACCACACGTAGCGCTGCGCGACCGCGTCGATGCCGTTCGCATTGTTCGCACGCAGCGTCGAGTCGTCGTGCTCGTCGAGCGAACCGTCGTGCTGGATCACGAATTCGTGGACATCGCTGACGAGCGTGACGGGCGCGCCGGTGCCCGAATCGCCGTTGTCGCGCACATCGGCCACGGCAGCACCTGCGCCGAACGCGATCGCGCAGGCGAGCAGGCGGCCGGTCCAGCGGGAAGGAAAAAGCACCACGTCGAAGCTCTCCGCGTTCGTTGCCGGGCGCCAGGGCCGCGCGCCGGCGCGGACGGTTCGATCCGCATGACGCGCACGTGACCGCTCGCGCGCCCCGTGCCCGTCGTGCGAACCAGTGTGGGTGACGTGCCGGCGAGCGTCAAGCCGCGCGGCGGCGAGCGGGCTCGCGTGCATCACCCGCTTCGCCACGCCGGTATGCCGCCCCCGTGCGCCCTGTCCCGGGCGAGCGGGCTTTTTTGTATCACGTCGCGACATATAATTCAGTCAGATCCTCCATGCGTGCGACGTCGACGGAATGACACGCCGCCGGACACGACACGCCGACATGGGGAAGGAGGCATCATGCCGATCATCAATAGCGACTTCGAAGTGGGTTACCTCGTGATCGCGTTCACGCTGCTGGGCCTGGTCCTGTTTGGCGCACTGCTGACGGCGCTACATCTACGGTGGCATCCGAGACTGGTCGGCGCCGCGATCGGTGCGTTGCTCGGCATCGCGCTGATCGAAGCGATACCGATGCTGACGTGAATACCGCCCGGCGCCCATTCGTCCGATCACGCGCTGCGCGGGGTCGGAACGACCGGCGCCTGCCACGGTGGCCGTCATGGCTTCACCGCTCTGCCTGACCTATCGCCAGTGCGGGATTCGCGCGGTCGCGCTCGTCGACCCGGTAGCCGGCGAAGGGCTCGAACTCGGCGCGCTGTACGAGCCGCTCGCCGTCGTGATCTGGCACGATGCAGACGGATGCCACGAGGCGCACCTGCTCGATCCGAAGCATCACGTATTCCGCAACGACGCGGACGCAGTCAGGATCTCGATCGCGCTGGCCAAGCGCTTCATCGACACGATGCTCGCCGGCACGTTCATGCCCGCCGGCTGACGGCCGGTCGCGGCGCCCTTCGTCCCGCGTCATGCTGGAGGCGACATGGAAAACGGTATCGTCCAGGCGCTCTTGCTGCTCGCGCTCCTCGTGTTCGCGGTGCTGTTCTTCACGGCCGGGCGCGGCCGCGACCGCGTGCGCGACAGGCTGCTGCACCGGCCCGCGCGACGCTCGTCACGCTCGCATACGCATCATCATCCGTAGTCGCGTGACGCGCCGCGCAAAAAAATCGGCCGGCGGCCGCGCGTCGAACGACGCACACGCCGCCGGCCTTCCAGCGGAGGTCCGGTCCCGCGAGCGGCACGCGCGATGCGCGCCTACACGCCCCACATCACGTGCCGGCCCTGTTCGTGCGCCGCACGCATCATGTCCAGCAACGGCCACGCGCGCTGCGCGAGCCCGCCCGCATGCGGCGACACGTCGTCGCGCAGCGCCTGCGTCGAATGCTCGTGTGAGCGTTCACGCGCCGCATCGTCCCTGATGGCCTGTTCGAGCCGCGCGATCGCACCCGGCAACTCGTCGGTGGAAATCACGCCGCGGACGTCAAGCCCCTTGCCGACCAGCCCGAGCAGATACTGCGCCAGATCGCCCAACATCACGATGTCGGGTGCGGCGGAGGAGCGAAACGTGATCAGCATCGTCATTTCCCCATGTCGTCGCCGCGAACCGTACGGCGCATCGTGCCGCCGGTCGCGGCGAGGCCCCGCGGCCATCCTGCTGCGCGTGAGCGCCGCCCGTTCTTCTGAACCGGACGTTCGCCCGGCACGATGCGCGCGTCGCGCGGCCGGGTTCGTTGGTGGCGTGGAGGCCGGATGGCACGAAGGCCTGCTTTGATTTTATGTCGCATTGTGATGCAATCAAGCGCACGGCCCCTGAATGGCCACAATCTTGTGGCGAATGCGCGGACGGGCGCGGCACGCGGCGTGTGACGCGCGCGACGTCATCCCTTGCCCCGGCTACTTGCAGTCGCCCACGCGCTTGCCGCGCCACGTCCACGCGAGCGTGTACGCGCCGGCCTGCGCGTGTTGCCCGTGCAGCTGCCCTTTCAGGTCGTAGCGCGTCGGCGTGACGGCGCCCGTCACCGTGCCGTTGCCGCGCCCCTGTTCGTTCGCACAGGACAGCGCGACCTTCAGCGTCGTGCCCGCGTAGTCCCAGTTCGTGATCGTGCAGTGGACGTTGTCGCGTTGCAGGCGGGCGGCCATCGTCTTGCGCAGGTTCTTCGCATCCGCGTCGGTCAGGCACTGGTCCGGCATCGGATCGGTGCCTTGCGGCAACGGCTTGCCGTTCAGCGTGTACGCGGTGTCGTCGTGCCAGATGCCCGGCGATACGGTCTGCGCAAAGGACGCGGCGGCGAAGGCGGCGAGCGCGGCGGCTATCAGCAGTTTCATGAGTTCGATCTTCGAATGGACGACGCCCGCGCGGTCACGCGAGCGCCCGGCTGGAACGGAATTACTGCTGCACGAGCTCGACGCGGCGATTCTGCGCGCGGCCCGCGTCGTCGGCGTTGGACGCGACCGGCGACAGCGATGCGACGCCCTTCGCGACCAGGCGCGCCGGCGCGATCCGGTACGTCGTCGCGAGCGCCTGCGTGACGGCCTCCGCGCGCTTCTGCGACAGGTCGACGTTGTGCGCGAGCTGCCCCTGGTTGTCGGTATGCCCGACGATGTAGACCTTCAGCGCCGGGTTCGCCGTCAGCAGCTTGGCCATCTCGTCGAGCTGCGCCTTCGACTCGGGCTTCACCTGCGACTTGTCGGTGTCGAAGTAGATGCCGTACAGCGCGATCTTGCCCGTCGCGGCCAGCCCCTTCTGCAGCGCGCCGGCATCGACCACCTTCACCTGCCCGGTCTGCATCGGCTTCACCTCGACGACTTCCTCATAGACGAGCGTGCGCTTGTTCGACGCCGAATCGTCCATCACGTGCACGAACACGTACGCATCGCCCGACGCGCGCGGCAGCTTCGCGAGGATCGTTCGGTGCTTGTCGCCAAAGTTCGCGTCACCGAAACCGGCCTTGCGCATGCGCCCGGAATTGATCACAAGGCTCTGGAAATCGCTGCCGCCGCTCTTGCCGCACTGTTCCGCCGTGCAGCGAAACAGGATCTGGAAGCCGCCCTTCTGCAGCGCATCGAGATAGTTGCGCTCGACTTCGAGCGTCGACTTGTCGCCGCCGATCACATAGCTGATACGCGTGACCTTGCCTTCCAGGTTCAGCCCTTTCGCATTCTTCTCGTCGTCGATCGGCTGGTTCGGCAGGAACGCCTCGTCGAATGCCGTCTGCGAATAGGCCTTGATCGTCGCACCCGCGAAGCGGGTCAGCAGCGGATGGTCTTTCGAGCCGGGCACGTCGCCGGCGGCGCACGCGAGCGCGGAAAGCGACAGCAGCACGGCGGCGGACAGCGCGCGCGGGACGTGGCGCAGGAAACGGGGAGTAGTCGTGGCGACGGACGTCATGAAGTCTCTCGGAATGGATTTGTTGTGGATTCGAAGCGCGCGAATCTTACCAAATCTTTCCGACGAAACCAGCGAATTGTTTTCTATTGCTTAAGATCTGACGCGATACGTCAGGTTGATACCGTTTTCATCTGCGGGGTGGGCCGTTTCACCCGCCGCTACCCGACGTTCATCGGCAGCAGCACCATCTGCTTGCCCTCGACGTGCAGGCGCGCCTGCAGCTCGACGGGCGTCTGGTTGTGCAGCCAGGCCGTGAGGAAATTCACGCGCCGGAAGATCAGCTTGCTCGCGAAGCACACGGCGTTCGGGTATTCGTCGAGCGTCGACGAAGCCAGGTTCATGAATTCGACGACGGGGTTCGTGCCGAACGCGATCCGGTAGTCGGCCGCGATGCCGTTGCGGCGGCAGTGCGCGACATAGTAGTCGAGCGCTTCAGTGATCGCATGGCGCAGCCGTTCGAGATGCTCGTGACCGTCGTACGCCTTCGCGTCGACTTCGCCGACCGCGAGGAAGATCACGTTGCGGAAGTGCCCGGGAAACAGGCGGTTGACCCACAGCAGCGCGTGCATGCTCGCGCCGCGATGCTTGCCGACCAGCAGCACGGCCGTCGGCTGCGACGGGTCGGGCTTGCCCGGCGCGGTGGCCTCGTCGACTTCGGGCGTCTTCCCCGAGAACAGCGCGTCTTCCTTCGCAAGCTGTGCACGCGTATAGGCGTAGTGGCGGTTGATCATGAAGCACAGCGCGATCACCGCGCTCGTCACGAGCACCGTGAGCCAGCCGCCCGCCGTGAACTTCTCGATCAGCGTGATGACGAGCACGGTTGCCGTCACGCTCAGCCCGAGTGCCGACAGGAAGAAGTGCTTGAACCAGCCCTGCTCGCGACGATGGCGCCACCAGTACGTGCACAGCCCGAGCAGCGACAGGCTGAACGTGAGGAACACGTTGATGCTGTACAGCACGACGAGCACGTCGACGCTGCCGTGCGTCCACAAGAGGATCAGCAGGCTCGACAGCCCGACGACGATGATGCCGTTCTGCCGCACGAGGCGCGTCGACAGATCGCGGAAATGGCGCGGCACCCACGAATCCGACGCCATGTTCGACAGCACGGCCGGGCCGTCGAGGAAGCCCGTCTGCGCGCCGACCATCAGCAGCCCGGCCTCGAACGCGAGCACGGCCGCGAGCAATGCGTGGCGCGCGAATGCCGAGCCGAGCCCGAGATGGTCGATCACGCTGCCGAACACGACCGCGTTGAGCGTCTGGCCTTCGACGGGCCGTGCGTGCCACAGCATGTACAGCAGGATGATGCCGCCGGCCGTGAACGCGAGCGACGTCGACATGTACCACATCGTCACCTTGCCGTTCGGCACGCGCGGATCGGCGAGCATGTTCACGTTGTTCGACACGGCCTCGAGGCCCGTGTAGGTGCCTCCGCCGAGCGAGAACGCGCGCATCAGCAGCGCGAGCAGCACGAACAGGCCGAGCGACTGCGACATGCCGTGCGCTTCGTGCACGGCGTCGGGCACCACCATCGCGAGGCTGCTGCCGTGCACGGCAACGCCATACACGATCAGCCCGAAGTGCAGGATCACGAAGCCGATGAAGATCGGCAGCAGCACCATGATCGATTCGCGCATTCCGCGGAAATTGAGCCCCGTCATCATCAGGATCAGCACGATCTCGGTCGTGAGCTTGAACGCCTGCGCGCTCACCGGCAGCAGGCTGAAGAACGCGTCGACGCCGCTCGCGAGCGACGTCGCGACGGTCAGCACGTAGTCGACCAGCAGCGCCGCGCCGGATACCAGCCCCGGCTTCGAGCCGAGCAGCGACGTCGCGACGCGATACCCGCCGCCGCCGGTCGGGAACAGCTCGATCACCTGGTTGTAGCCGAGCGCGATGATGAACACGGTCGCCGCCGTCGCGAGTGCGAGGAACAGCGCGAGCGCATGGTGCTGGCCGAGCGCGAGAAACGCCTCCTCCGGGCCGTAGCACGACGACGATAGCCCGTCGGCGCCGAGCCCGACCCAGGCCAGCAGCGGCGTCACGGCGATCGCATGCCGCGTGCGCGGATCGAGCGGGTCGAGCGGCTTTCCGACGAGCAACTGCCACACTTTCTGGAACGTGGTCATGGTCCCCTCCCGGCACGCCTGGCGCCACGCGCGGCGTGATCCTTTAAAGCTAATCGACGCACGGGCGCGGCGCCAGTCCGCATCTTCCATAGGGGCCGCACGGCGGCCCGGCACCGCTTTCAGCATGTAAGCGGACAACGCCGGCGGCCACGCGCCGGATCGGCCGTTTACACGCATTCGCGCAACGCGGCGAACCTGCACGGCACCCTTTCCGGCCGCCTTCGCACGCCTGCCGGCCCCGCCCGACGCACTGTCCCACGCGCCGCCCACCGCCGCCCGATACCGGCCAGCCGTGCTCGCCGCCACCCTCCCCGCCCGCGCCGATGCGACCGCCACCCGCGTCCCGGTCGTGCGTGGTTCCTCGCAATTCGACTTTTGTGCGCGCGCAACAATGGCGATGCCTCGCGCCCGGCGCCCTGCAGGACACTCGCCTCCCGCTCGGCACCGGGCACGACGGTCTTCAAAAACCACATCTCACGAGGACATACCATGCAACTCCAATCCCATCCCGCGTGCCGCCCGTTTTATGAGGCCGGCGAACTCACGCAACTGACTGCCTTTTATGAAGAGGGACGTAATGTCATGTGGATGATGCTGCGATCGGAGCCGCGGCCGTGCTTCAACCAGCAACTCGTTACCGACATCATCCATCTCGCGCGCGTCGCACGCGACTCGGGCCTGCCGTTCGACTTCTGGGTGACGGGCTCGCTCGTCCCCGAGCTGTTCAACGTCGGCGGCGACCTGAGCTTTTTCGTCGACGCGATCCGCAGCGGCAAGCGCGACCTGCTGATGGCCTATGCGCGCTCGTGCATCGACGGCGTGTACGAGATCTACACGGGCTTCGGCACCGGGGCGATCTCGATCGCGATGGTCGAGGGCAGCGCGCTCGGCGGTGGCTTCGAGGCCGCGCTCGCGCATCACTACGTGCTCGCGCAGAAGGGCGTGAAGCTCGGGTTTCCCGAGATCGCGTTCAACCTGTTCCCGGGCATGGGCGGCTATTCGCTCGTCGCGCGCAAGGCCGATCGGGGCATTGCGGAGGAACTGATCTCGACCGGTGAAGCGCACGCCTCCGAGTGGTACGAGGATCGCGGGCTGGTCGACCAGACGTTCGACGCGGGCGACGCGTATCTCGCGACGCGCACCTTCATCGACGTGACGAAGCCGAAGCTGAACGGGGTACGTGCGATGCTGCGCGCGCGCGAGCGGGTGTTCCAGCTGACGCGTTCCGAGCTGATGGACATCACGGAAGCGTGGGTGCACGCGGCGTTCACGATCGAGCCGAAGGACCTCGCGTACATGGAACGCCTCGTGATGCTGCAGAACCGGCGCGTGTCGAAGCTGCGCACGGTGTAATGCGGCGGGCGCCGCCGCTGGCTGGCGGCGCCCGTTCATGAACGAAGCTCAGGCGATCAGCCTGAGCTTCCTCGTCTCCGCGAGCCACGCCTCGAACGCCTGTGCCGGCATCGGGCGCGCGTAGTAGTAGCCCTGCGCATGATCGACGTCGATCTGCTTGAGGAATTCGGCTTCCGCGTGCGTTTCGACGCCTTCGGCGACCACCGCGAAATTCAGCGCCTTCGCGAGCGACACGACCGAGCGCACCAGCGCCTGCGAGCGCGGATTGCGGTCGATGCCCGTGATGAAGCTGCGGTCGAGCTTGATCGCGTCGAGCGGCAGGCGCGACAACTGCGACAGCGACGAATAGCCGGTGCCGAAATCGTCGAGATGGATCTCCGCGCCGAGGTGGCGGAACTGCCGCATCAGCCCATTGGCCGCATCCTCGTCCTCGATGAAGCAGCTCTCGGTCAGCTCGATGTCGAGCAGGCCGGGCTTGAGCCCCGCGGCGTCGAGGATCGACGCCAACTGGTGCACGATGTTCATGTCCTGCAACTGCCGCGCGGACACGTTTACCGCGATCCGGATGCCGAGCCCCTTCGCCTTCCATGCGGCGGCCTGCGCGGCCGCGGTACGCATCACCCAGCGTCCGAGCGGCGCGATCAGGCCCGACTCCTCCGCGAAGCGGATGAACTCGACCGGCGCGACGAGCCCGCGATCGGGCGACTGCCAGCGGATCAGCGCCTCGACACCGTGCACGTCGCCGGTCGCGATATCGACGACCGGCTGGTAGTGCAGCACGAACTGCTCCTCTTCGAGCGCCTTGCGCAGGTTCGTGTCGAGCCACATGTACTTCGCGACCTTCTGGTTCATCTCCAGCGAGAACACGCGATACGTATGCTTGCCCTCCTCCTTCGCGACGTACATCGCGGTATCCGCGCTGCGGATCAGCGTCTCGAGCGAGTCGCCGTGCTGCGGATGCATCGCGATGCCGATCGAGCAGCTCGTGTAGACCTCCATCAGCCCGAGATGAATCGGCGTGCGCAGCCGTTCGAGAATGATCTGCGCGGTCGCTTCGAGCAGCGGCCGCGTGCCGTGCTCGAACAGCACGAGGAATTCGTCGCCGCCGAGCCGCGCGAGCGTCGCGCCGGACGGCAGGCAGCCGCTGATGATCTTCGACACGTCCTGCAGCAGCCGGTCGCCGGTGATGTGCCCGTAGTGATCGTTGACGCGCTTGAAGTTGTCGAGATCGAGGAACAGGATGCCGACCTGCCCGCGCGTCTCGGCGGTCTCGGCGGCGATCGCCGCGTGGATGCGCTCGCTGATCGCATGGCGGTTCGGCAGACCGGTCAGCACGTCGGTGTTCGCGAGTTCGATGAGCCGCTGCTGCGCGTTGCGCTCCTCGGTGATGTCGATGCCCGAGCAGATCAGGAACTGCTCCTCGACGCCGCTGCCGCTCTGCACGAACTTGTTGCGGAACTGGAACAGGCGCGGCCCGTTGACCGTGTTGATGTAGCGCTCGACCGCGAACGAGTGGTTGCTCGCGAAAAAGCCCGTGATGTTGGTGCGCGACTGCGCGCCCTGCTCCGGGCTCATGAACAGCTCGAACGCGCTGCGGCCGATCACGTCGACCTCGCGCTTGCCCGTCACTTCCTCGCACAGGCGGTTGAAGCGCTGCACCCTCCCGTTGCGGTCGAGGATCACCACGAGCGAATTCACTTCGGACACGACCTGCTCGGCGAACGCGAGCCCGTGCGAGAGATCGCCCGCGACGGATTCGGCATCGGAATAGGCGCAAGCCGTTCCGGCCCAGTCGGTCGTGTCGACCTTCCTGCCGACGAGATGGAGCTTGACCGGTTCGCCGAACAGCGCGATGTCGAGCACGAGGTGCGACGTGACGCCGGTCAGCGCGCGGACACACGCGGCCTGTTCGCCCGTCAGTGCGACGGCGACGTTGGTCAGGCCGCGGACGGCCGCCAGTTCGAGTGCGTTGCTGTCGCTGCCGAGACGCCAGCAGGGGCTGCGCGTACCGACGTGCGCCTCGAGCACCGCGCTATCGTTTTCGTCATCCATGGAGACGCCCCGATCCAGAAAAAAACGCACAGTGTAGACGGAGGCGAGCCGGCCGACCGCCGTTCCGGGCCGCGCGTCATGCGCGCCCGGCAAGGCGGCCGTGATTGCCGTGATGATGGGCCTCGTCCCGTACTTTGTTTCCCGCTAATGCGACCCGGCGTTCGCGCGTCATGCGCGCAGGTGCTGCCTAACGAATGATGAGAGCCATCTTATCAAATGACGATCAGGAATGGCACTCACAATTAGAGCAGAGTGTCAAGGAATTGGGACTCGATTGGCAAGCCGGATTTTTCATGATTGGCAGGCTGATCAATCGCGGTTGCGGCGGTGCGCAACGGGTACGGCGAGTCGGGCTGAGCGCCCCGCCAGGCGGGCATTTGCGGCTGATTTCAGGATTCGGCGGCGGCGCTTCGGAAGGCGCGTGGAGACGGGGCCGGATCGCCCTCCGGCGACCCGGCTTTCCGTCGATTTTGATTCCTTTCGTGCGTCAATGCGCGGCTTTATTCCACAGTCCGTTGCAATGCCGTACGAGCACCGGCGCGGCGCGCCGGCACCGGCTGCACGGCTCAGCCCGCCGCGCCGTATCCGCCGCCGCCCGGCGTTTCGACGACAAATACGTCGCCCGGCGCCATCTGCGCGCGGCCGATATGGTCGAGCGCCTCGATCGTGCCGTCCGCGCGCTCGATCATGTTGCGGCCGAGCGCGCCGGCCTCGCCGCCCGCCGCGCCGAACGGCGCGTGGATCCGGTTGTTCGACAGGATCGACGCGGTCATCGGCTCCAGGAAGCGAATCCGCCGCACCGCGCCGTCGCCGCCGCGCCAGCGCCCGCCACCGCCCGACCCGGCGCGGATCCGGTGCGAGTCGAGCCGCACCGGGTAGCGCCATTCGAGCACCTCCGGATCGGTGAGCCGCGAGTTCGTCATGTGCGTCTGCACCGCGCCGACGCCCGCGAACCCGTCACCGGCACCGCTGCCGCCCGCAATCGTCTCGTAGTACTGGTAGCGATCGTTGCCGAATGTGAAGTTATTCATCGTTCCCTGGCTCGACGCGACGCAGCCGAGCGCGCCGTACAGCGCGTTGGTGATGGCCGACGACGTCTCGACGTTGCCCGACACGACCGCCGCCGGATACTCGGGGTTCAGCATCGAGCGCGCGGGCACGATCACCGTGAGCGGCTTCAGGCAGCCGGCGTTCAGCGGGATGTCGTCGCCGACCAGCGTGCGGAACACGTACAGCACGGCGGCCATGCACACGGCCTTCGGCGCGTTGAAGTTGTTGTCGAGTTGCGCGGACGTGCCCGTGAAATCGATTTCCGCGCGCCGCGCCGCCCGGTCGACGCGGATCGCGACGCGAATCTCCGCACCGTTGTCGAGCGGATAGCGGTACGCGCCGTCCTGCAGCGCGCCGATCACGCGCCGCACGGCTTCTTCCGCGTTGTCCTGCACGTGCCCCATGAACGCGAGCACGACGTCGCGGCCGAACTGCGCGACCATCCGGCGCAGTTCGTCGACGCCCTTCTGGTTCGCGGCGACCTGCGCGCGCAGGTCGGCCATGTTCTGCTCGACGTTGCGCGCCGGGTAGCGGCCCGATGCGAGCAGCGCGCGGGTTTGCGCATCGCGCAGCGTGCCGGCCGACACGAGCTGCCAGTTGTCGATCAGCACGCCCTCCTCGTCGATGTGGGTCGAGTCGGGCGGCATCGAGCCCGGCGTCGTGCCGCCGATGTCCGCGTGGTGGCCGCGCGAACCGACATAGAACAGCGGCGCGTCCGAGCCGTCCGCGAACACCGGCGTGATGACCGTTACGTCCGGCAGGTGCGTGCCGCCGTGATACGGGTCGTTCAGCATGAACACGTCGCCGTCGCGCATGCGGCCGCGGTTGCGCTCGATCACCGTGCGGATGCTCTCGCCCATCGAGCCGAGGTGCACGGGCATGTGCGGCGCGTTCGCGATCAGGTTGCCGTCGCCGTCGAAGATCGCGCACGAGAAGTCGAGCCGCTCCTTGATGTTCACCGAGTACGCGGTGTTCTGCAGCCGCAGCCCCATCTGCTCGGCGATCGACATGAACAGGTTGTTGAAGATCTCGAGCCGCACCGGGTCGGCATCGGTGCCGAGCGAGCGGCGCGTCGGCAGCGGCGTCGTGCGTGTCAGCACGAGGTTGCCCTGCGCGGTCATCTGCGCGCGCCAGCCGGGCTCGACGACGGTCGTGCCGTTCTTCTCAGCGACGATCGCCGGGCCGTCGATCGCGTCGCCGGCCAGCAGCGTGTCGCGCACGTAGAGCGCCGCGTCGTGCCATTGGCCGCCGGAATGGAAGCGCACCGCGGAATGGGCGCGTAGCGCGGCTGCGTCGCCGTTGCCCAGGTTGCGCGGCGCGAGCGGTGCGATCTCCACCGGCGCGTCGGAGCGGCCGATCGCCTCGACCGAAGCGAGCTCGGCGACGAGCGGCGTGCCGGGCATCAGGAACGCGTAGCGCTGCCGGTAGGCGGCCTCGAACGCCTGCTGCATCGCTTCGACGCTGCCGGCCGGCACGTCGAGCGCCGAATCGGTGCCCTGGTAGCGCAGGTGCACGCGCCGCTCGGTCGCGATCCGCTCCGGCGGCACGCCCTGTTCGAGCAGCGCGCCGACGGCTTCGTCAGCCAGCCGGCCGAGCGCGGCATTCAGTGCCGGCAATGAATCGTCGGACAACACGGCCTCGACCGCACGCTCGCGCATCGCGGTCTGGTCGGCGAGGCCCATTCCGTATGCCGACAGCACGCCCGCGAGCGGATGCGCGAACACCTGCGTCATGCCGAGCGCATCGGCCACGCCGCACGCGTGCTGGCCGCCCGCGCCGCCGAACGTCGTCAGCACGTAGCGCGACACGTCGTGGCCGCGCTGCACGGAAATCTTCTTGATCGCATTCGCCATGCTGCCGATCGCGATTTCCAGGAAGCCTTCGGCGAGCGCCTCGGGCGTCTCGCGCCGCCCGGTCGCCGCGTGGATCTCGTCGGCGAGCGCCGCGAACTTCGCGACCACGCCGTCGCGGTCGAGCGGTTCGTCCGCGTGCGGGCCGAACACGCGCGGGAAATGATCGGGCTGGATCTTGCCGAGCATCACGTTGCAGTCGGTCACCGTCAGCGGGCCGCCGCGCCGGTAGGCCGCCGGCCCCGGGTTCGCGCCGGCCGACTCGGGCCCGACGCGCAGCCGTGCGCCGTCGAAGCCGAGCACCGAGCCGCCGCCCGCGGCCACCGTATGGATGCTCATCATCGGCGCGCGCATCCGCACGCCGGCCACCTGCGTCTCGAACACGCGCTCGAACTCGCCGTGATAGTGCGACACGTCGGTCGACGTGCCGCCCATGTCGAAGCCGATCACGCGCTCGAAGCCGGCCGCCTGCGCGGCGCGCACCATCCCGACGATGCCGCCGGCCGGGCCCGACAGGATCGCGTCCTTGCCCTGGAATGCGTCGGCGCGCGTCAGCCCGCCGCTGCTCTGCATGAACTGCAGGTTCACGCCCGGCATCTCGTGCGCGACCTGCTCGACATAGCGGCGCAGGATCGGCGACAGGTACGCGTCGACGACGGTCGTATCGCCGCGCGACACCATCTTCATCAGCGGCGACACCTCGTGCGACACCGACACCTGCGTAAAGCCGATCCGGCGCGCGAGTTCGGCCAGCATACGTTCGTGCGCGGTGTAGCGATAGCCATGGATCAGCACGATCGCGAGCGCACGCACGCCCGAGTCGAACACGCGGCGCAGCGACGCTTCGGCACCCTGAACGTCGAGCGGCACGACGATGTCGCCGTGTGCGCCGATACGCTCGTCGATCTCGACGACGGATTCGTACAGCGCGTCGGGCAGCACGATGTCGAGATCGAACAGGCGCGGCCGGTTCTGGTACGCGATGCGCAGCACGTCGCGAAAGCCGCGCGTCGTCGCGAGCGCGGTGCGTTCGCCCTTGCGTTCGAGCAGCGCGTTGGTCGCGACCGTCGTGCCCATCTTCACCATGTCGACGCGCTCGGGCGTGATCGGCTCGCCGGCCGCGAGGCCGAGCAGGTGGCGGATCCCGGCCACGGCCGCGTCGCGGTACTGCTCGGGGTTCTCCGACAGCAGCTTGTGCGTGACGAGCGTGCCGTCGGGCCGACGCGCGACGATGTCGGTGAAGGTGCCGCCGCGGTCGATCCAGAATTGCCAGCGCGCAGTGTCGGAGGGAACGGGGGAAAGGTGTCGGTCAGTCATGATGTCGGGTCGATGCGTCGTGGAATCGAGGGATGAGCGCCGCCGCACGGCGCGCGTCGCGCGCCGTGTCACGGGGTCGGTCAAAGGGGAAGAAAAACGAAGGGCGGGCCGCCCCCGCCGCTTATGCGGCGTCGAGTTCGCGGCCGCGCGTCTCGGGCAGCGTCAGCGCGGCGACGATCACCACGCCGTATGCGGCGACCGCGAAGATGCCGATGCTCGTGCCGAGCCCGTATTGCTTGGACAGCGCGCCGATCAGGAACGGGAACAGCGCACCGATCGCGCGGCCCACGTTGTAGCAGAAGCCCTGGCCGGAGCCGCGCACGCGGGTCGGGAACAGTTCGGTGAGGAACGCGCCCATCCCCGAGAAGATGCCCGATGCGAAAAAGCCGAGCGGGAAGCCGAGCCACAGCATCGACGCGTTGGTCAGGTTCAGCGACGTGTATGCGAACGCGATCACCATCGAGCCGACCGCGAACAGGATGAAGTTCGGCTTGCGGCCCAGCCGGTCGGTCAGGTACGCGCTCGTCAGGTAGCCGACCCACGAGCCGAAGATGATCATCGCGAGATAGCCGCCGGTACCCATCACCGTGAGGTGCCGCTCGGTCTTCAGGAAGGTCGGCAGCCACGTCGTGATCGCGTAGTAGCCGCCCTGCGCGCCGGTCGTCAGCAGCGCCGCGCGCAGCGTCGTCGTGATCAGCTTCGGCGCGAAGATCTCGGTCAGGCGCGGCGCGTCGGCCACTTTCGCCTGCGCGGCCTTCTCCTTCGCATAGACGTCCGGCTCCTTCACGTAGCGACGGATCGCGACGACCAGCAGCGCGGGCGCCAGCCCGACGAGGAACAGCGCGCGCCACGCCTGCTCGGCCGGCAGCACCGAGAACAGCAGTGCGTACAACAGCGCGCACAGCCCCCAGCCGATCGCCCAGCCCGACTGCACGAGGCCGACCGCCCTGCCGCGATCGCGCGCGCGGATCACTTCGCCGATCAGCACCGCGCCGGCCGTCCATTCGCCGCCGAAGCCGAAGCCCATCAAAGCGCGCGCCGCGAGCAACTGGTGGTAGTTCTGCGCGAGCCCGCACAACGCGGTAAACACGGCGAACCACAGCACGGTGAGCTGCAGAGTGCGCACGCGGCCGATCCGGTCGGACAGGATGCCGGCGATCCAGCCGCCGGCCGCCGACGCGAGCAGCGTGATCGTGCCGATGAAGCCCGCATCCGCGAGCGAGATGCCCCAGGTCGCGACGAGCGTCGGGATCACGAACGACAGCATCTGCGTGTCCATCCCGTCGAGCATGTAGCCGACCTTGCAGCTCCAGAACGCGCGTCGCTCGCGCGGCTGCGCGTCCCCGTACCACGAGAACAGGCCGTTGCGCTCGGGGCTCGCGGGCTCCGCGGCGTGCGCCGCGAGGGTCTTGCTTTCCATGGTGGTGCTCCTGTCGTTATGCGCCGTCAAATGATTGTCGCGCGTGCGGCGTGCCGTGCGGGTCGGGTTGTCGTCGTCCGGGCTCAGAACACGGCCAGCGACGCGTTCGTAATGTCGGTCATCAGCATGTGGCCGGGCGTGTGCGCGATCGCGATCGGCAGCTTCGCGTCCATCAGCGCGGTTTGCGGCGTCACGCCGCATGCCCAGAACACCGGCAGCTCGCCGTCGCGGATCGTGACCGCGTCGCCGAATTCGGGCGCGTTCAGGTCGGCGATACCCAGTTCGCGCGGATCGCCGAGATGGATCGGGGCGCCGTGCACGCCCGGAAAACGGCTCGTGATCTGCACCGCGCGAATCGCGTCGGCGCCGCGCAGCGGCCGCATCGACACGACGAGCTGGCCGCCGAAGATCCCCGCGCGGCGATTCGGAATCGACGTGCGGTACATCGGCACGTTGCGCCCCTCCTCCACATGACGCAGGCCAATCCCTTCGCGCGCCAGCATGTCCTCGAACGAGAACGAGCAGCCGATCGCGAATACGACGAAATCGTCGCGCCACAGTGCTTCGAGCGATTCGACACGTTCGGTCAGGCGGCCGTCGCGATAGACGTTGTAGCTCGGCACGTCGGTGCGGATGTCGAGATCCTCGCCGAGCACGTCGACCCGGAACGCGCCCGGTTCGCCGACGCCCAGCAGCGGGCAGGCTTTCGGATTCGCCTGACAGAAGCGCAGGAAATCGTGCGCATACGCATCGGGCAGGATCGCGAGGTTCGCTTGCGCGTACGGGCCGCAGTGGCCGGCGGTCGGGCCGCGGAACGCGCCGTGGCGCACGGACTGGCGGAATTCGGAAGGCGTCATGGGGTTCTATCGCAGGTCGGTGTGTCGTCGGGATGACGGTGCCGTGTCATCGGATACAGCGAAGAGTAGAAAAGAAAAAATTTTGTCGCCAACGAGTTTTTTTGCGCTTCGTGTATAGAATTTCTTAACGGGTCTCGGGGTTTTCCCCGGCTCCGTTCACTTTTCCTCACCGGCAAAGTGCGCGCTCACCCTCCGTCCGCCCGCCATGAACACGCGTTTTCTCGAAACCTTCGTCACGCTCGCGAAGTTGCGCAACTTCCGCACGACGGCCGCCGCGCTGCACGCGACGCCGGCCGCGATCTCGCAGCGCCTGAAGGCGCTCGAGGACGAACTGCAGACGGTACTCGTCGACCGCGACAGCCGCGAATTCCGGCTCACGCCGAACGGCGAATACCTGCTCGGCTATGCGAAGGCCGTGGTCGAGGCGACCCAGGAGCTGCAGGCCGCCGCCGCCGGCGAGAGCGCGCTGCGCGGCAAGCTGCGGCTCGGCGTGATCGAAACCGTTGTGCACAGCTGGCTGCCGCACTACCTGCGGCGGCTGGCGGCCGATTATCCGCAGCTCGAGATCGACCTGACCGTCGACGTCAGCGTCGTGCTGCAGCGCCGTCTGATGGCCGGCGAACTCGACCTGATCATCCGCGTGGAAGGCAGCGACGAGGCGTCGGTCGTGTGCGATGCGCTCGCGAACTATCCGGTGCGCTGGATCGCGCGCGCGGGGCTGCTGCCGAACACGCGCACGGGCCTCGCGCGGCAGGTGCTGCGCCAGCCGATTCTCACCTACGGGCGTGGTACGGCGCCTCATCGTGCGCTCGAAGATATCGTCCGCACGCTCGCGCATGCGCACGGCGTGCCGTTGTCGGACACGCGCATCACTGGGTCGCCGTCGATCTCGGTGATCGTGCAGCTCGTGCGCGACGGTTTCGGCGTGGCGGCGATTCCGGTGCTGTTCGTCGATGCGTTGATCGAAAGCGGTGAAGTCGTGGAGCTGCCGCTGCAGCCGTCGCCGCCGTCGATCGTCGTGTCGATGTCGCGGCGGGCCGATGCGCCGCGGTTCGTGCATGGCGCATCGATTGCGGCGCGGGCGGCTTGTCATGAGTATTGCGAGAAGAGCAAGCGGTTGCTGGTCGAAGCGCTTTGACGCGGTGTGGGCCGACGGATGGCGAGGCCGGGCATCGATCACCGCAAGCTCATCGACGCGCAGACGTCGGTCAAGAATGCGATGTTCCCGATCTGGCAGCGCGTGGAGCAGGCGGAGCCGAAAGACGGCGAAGCGCAACGCGCCGACTGCATCCACACCACCATGAAGTCGAAAGGCACCGCCACACAAACGCGCGGCCGTGCCTGAATCACCCGGCATCAATCAGCCGGGGGCGCTCCTACTTCAATGCGACCGCCCCGTATCCGTCCCCGGCGCGAACTCGATCCCCCGCAGCACTTCCGCGAACTTCGCAGTCCGCAGCACGGCGAACTGCTCACGTGCAGCCGTCGCCGCGCTCGTGCTCTTCAACATGTCACGCACTGCAACCAGCCGGTTCGGATCCGCACCGATGTCGCCGTTGCCGCTGACCGTCGACGTAATCGCCCAGATCGTCACCGTGCCGTCGCGTTCGACGCGGCCCGTCAGGTTGCGCAGGCCGGCCGTCGCCGGTGCCCACGGCAGGCCCGTGGCCGAATTGTTGCCCGCCGGATTGTTCATCCGTAATTCGAAAAAAATGAATCAGACAGCCAATCAGGCGGATTGGCCTGCATGCGGCTGCGTGAGCTTGCCGTCGCCATACTCGCGCAACACTTTCGAAATCACGACGCGATAGCCGTCCAGCCAGCGCGCCTGCTTCGTCTTTGCCTCGAGATGTGCCGGGTGCTGCATCAGCTGGTGCAGTGCCGCCTCCGACTCCCAGTAATAGACGTTCTGGATCAGCCCCGATTCGGCGTTCTCCCACGTCTCCTCGCCGAGATAACCGGGCGTTGCGCGCGCCATGTCGGCGATCTGCCGGTCGAGCCGGTGGAATTCGTCGTCGTATTGCCCGGCACGGAAAATGAAGGTTGACGCGTACATGCCTGCTCCATCGAAAGCGATTGAAAGAGCGCCGATTGTAAGGCACGTGCGGCAGGCCGCCGTCGTTACGTGGCGATCGTATCGAGGTCGGGCAGGTCGGCGAGCCACGCGTCGATGCGCGGTGCGTCCTCGCGGATGCCGGCCGCGGGCGCCGGCATCGCGGCCAGTGCGTGCCGTGCCCGTTCAAGCGCCTGCGCGAAGCCGCGCAACTCGCGCGTCGCGGGCCGATCGTCGGCATGCCGGCGCGCGAGTGCTGTTTCAATGTTCATACCGATCAACGCGAGTTGCGCGTCGATGAATTCAACGCAGCGTGTGCGGCAATACGCGGATACCGGTGCGACGGCCAGCAGGACCGGCACGATCGACACGGTCAGGTAGCCGCCGGGCGCAAGCCGCGACAGTGCATGACGCACATCCTGCCCGCCGTCGGTCAACGATGCGAACACGGCATCCCGCCACACCGCGCGCTCGAACACCAGCGCATCGCGATACGCGTCGAGCGCCGCACGGTCCGCGACCTGTCCGGCCGTCACCAGCGGAATCGGGAATGACGATTCAACGGACGATTGCGTGCTCACCGTTTCGACGATGCAGTTCGCGCCGAGCCATCCCGCATCGTCGCGTCGCGCGGCCAGCACGCGGGGCTGCAAGCGGTCGGGCAGCATCGGATCGAGCGGCACCGCGCGGCAGATCGACGGCTTGTCCGCATGCACGCTGCAGCGTCCGTCGTCGGCCAGCGCCGCGCAACGGCCGAGCGACGGATAGTCGTAGCCCTGCAGCGTCAGCGCGATCCATTCGCTCCCCGGGCCGCCGGCGCGATGAAACAACCGCGCCGCCAGCGCATCGGAAGCCGCGACGTCCTCCGCGTCGAGCACGTGTTCGCGGCCGCCCGCCCACCAGCGCTCGCCCGCTCGACGCTTCGGCACGCGGCGGATCGTCAGCGCACCGACGAAGCGATGCCGATGCCGGAACAGTTCGCGCAACGACAGCGTCGGTGCGCTGTTGCAGCAGCGTCCGCATGCGTTGCACGCGAGCAGCCAGGTGTCTACCACGGCCGGCGCACCGAATCCTGGTAGCGCGTGAGGATGAAGCGCGCGACGTCGTCCGAGTGATACGCGGCGACGAGCTGCGTCACCCACGGCTTCGCGCGATCGGCGTCGCGCACCGTCAGCACGTTCGCATACGGCGAGCGCGCATCCTCGATGCTGATGCTGTCGCGCGCGGGCTGCAGCCCGGCACGCGCGGCATCGTCGCTGTCGATCGCAACGAACGCGGCCGTGTCGAGCGCAGCATAAAGGCGATCGCGACGCAGCGCGACGAGCTTCAGCCCGAGCCGGTTGCCGGTCACGTCGCGCAGCGTCGCACGCAGCCCCGCCCGCTCGCGCAGCGTCACCAGCGTGTCGTTTTGCAGCAGCACCAGCGCGCGTGCCATCCCGCGCGGATCGGCGGGAATCGCGACCGTCGCACCGGGCTGCAGTTCGTTCAGGTTCTTCAGCGTGCGCGAATAGAGCGCCATCGGCAGCGTGACGGTCGGCGCGATTTCGGTCAGCGCGTAGCGTTTCTGCGCGCGCGTCGCGGCGAGCTGTTGCGCATCCTCGAAGCTGGCTGCGTCGATCCGGCCGTCGGCCAGCGCCGCGTCGATGCGCGATGCATCGTCGAATTCGACGACGTCGATGCCGAATCCTCGCGACGCGGCGACCCGCTTCACTTCGTCCAGGATCTGCGCATGCACACCGCGCGTCACGCCGACGCGTACCGCCGGCGCGGCCGATTCGGCGGCAACGGCCGAACCCGAATGAACGATCACGCACGCCGCCATCAGCCACGCGCCCACGCAAACCATGACGCGCTTCATGACGCATCCCTCAGAATCGTGCGAAACCCGATATGCGACGCGCCGAGATCGGCTTCCTGCTGTTCGCGCGACGACGCGCGATAGCGCACGCAGTAGTCGCGCGAGCACAGGAACGAGCCGCCCTTGATGACCATCGGCGTATCGTGCCGGCGCGTCGGCGGCGCGACGGCCGCCGTGTCGCCGTTCGTATGCGGCTGATGCGGGCCCGTGTACGTGTCCTTGGTCCATTCCCATGCATTGCCGATCATGTCGTAGAGCCGGAACCCGTTCGCCGCGTAGCAGCCGACGGGCGCGAGCCCCGCATGGCCGTCCTCGGCCGTGTCGAGCACCGGGAACACGCCCTGCCAGTAGTTCGCGGCCGGCTTGCCCTGCGCATCGCGCGGCGCCGCGTCGAGCGATGCGTCGTCGCGGCCGGCCTTGCCCGCGTATTCCCATTCGGCCTCGGTCGGCAGGTCGCGGCCGAGCCAGCGCGCATATGCGAGGGCATCGCGCTGCGTGACGAGCGTGACGGGCAGGTTGCCGAGCCCGTCGACACCGCTGCCCGGCCCGCGCGGATGACGCCACGACGCGCCCTTCACCCACGACCACCATGCCAGGTCGCGCGCGTTCATCTCGTCGCGCGTCGGCACATGGAACACGGCCGCCCCATCCTGCTGCTCGGCCTCGGTCACGTAGCCGGTCGCCTGCACGAACGCGGCGAACTGCGCGATCGTCACGTCGGTCTGGTCGATCCAGAACCCGCCGACACGCGTGCGGCCGTCGCCCGCCGGGCGCTCGTCCGCATAGCCGCGCGTACTGCCGAACACGAACGCGCCGCCACGCAGGTGCACCATCCCGGCCTTCGGGTCGTCGCGCCATCCGGCCGGCAGCCCCGAATAGCGCGCGCACTGTCGCTCCGAGCCGAGCGGCGCGAGCGCGCGGCCGCGATTCGCGTCGTCGAATGCGCCGCCCGCCGGTGCGACGGGATTCGCATAGCCGGCCGCGAACGCGGCGGCGAACAGCGTGCCGGCCAGCGCCGCGCCGATGGTCCAGAACCGGAACCGGAACCGCATCGTGTCGCTCCCTGGCTCAGTAGTAGCCGCGCGGACGCAGCGGTTCGACACCGCCGACGTTGCTCATGTAGGTCTTCCACTGGTCGACGAGCGTGCTGATCACCGACGGGTTCTGCGCGGACACGTCGGTCGTCTCGCCGCGATCCGCCGCGAGGTCGTACAGCTGCCAGTGACCGTCGAGCGGCCCGAGCGGCGGCTCGGTCCACAACGCCTTCCAGCGGCCGTCGGCGCTGCGCAGGTACGCGCGGCCGTACGCTTCGTCGCCGAACGGCGCGGTATGCACCTCGCCCGTCGCCGTGCCCGTCAGCACCGGCAGCAGCGACTGGCCGGTGACCGGATACACGTAGCGGTTGTTGTAGATCACCTTGCCCTTGTTCTGGTCGACGCCCGTCAGTGTGTTGACGAGCGGCGGCGCCGGCTGCGACGGCGGCGTGACGCCTGCGACCGCGAGGAACGTCGCCGTGTTGTCGGTCACGTGCGTGAACGCGCGCAGCGTCGGCAACTGCTGCGTCTGGCCCGGCAGGCGCACGATCGTCGGCGTCGAGACGCCGCCTTCGGCCGAATAGCCCTTCGTGAGCCGGAACGGCGACGCGCTCACTTCGGCCCAGCGCAGCCCGTACTGCAGGCGCTGCGCGTTCTGCTTGCCGTTGTCGGTGCCGAGCGTCGAGTAGATCGGGTCCTGCCCGTTCGCGGTGTCGGTCGCCGTCGGGTCGGCGCCGCCGTCGATCGGCCAGCCTTCCGCGCCGTTGTCCGACTGGAACATGATGAACGTGTTGTCGTATTCGCCGATGTCCTTCAGGTGCTGGATCAGCAGGCCGATGTTGTAGTCGAGGTTCTCGACCATCCCCGCATAGATCTCCATGTAGCGCGCCTGTGCCTTACGCTCGGCCGGCGACAGGCTCGACCACAGCTTGTCGACCTTGCCGGGGCCGTAGTCGCTGTAGCCGTCCGCGGCCGAATGCACCGCGCTGATGTATTTCGCGGCGGCCGTGCCATTGTTCGCGGTCGCGGGCGACGCGGCCGTCGTTTCAGGCAGGCCGTCGAACGGCTTGAAATCGGCGGGGATCAGGCCGAGCGCCTTCTGCCGTGCGATCCGCGCGTTGCGGATCGCATCGTAGCCGGCGTCATACACGCCCGCGTACTTGTGCAGCCACGGCTCGGGCACCTGCAGCGGCCAGTGAGGCGACGTGTAGGCCGCGTACGCGAAGAACGGCTTGCCGTCGCGCTGGTTCGAATCGATGTACGAGATCAGCTTCTGCGTATAGAAATCGGTCGAATAGAACACGGCCGGGCTGCCGCCCGTGCCGCCCGGCTGCCCGGGCTGGCCAGGCTGCACGTAGCGGCCGTCTTCCGTGTAGTTCGACGAGCCGGCCGGCTCGTGCGCGAAGTGATTCGTCGCCGCGCCGCCGAGCAGCACGTAGCTGCGCTCGAAGCCCCACTGGTCGGGTGTCTGCCCGCTGCCCGTCGCGCTGCCGACGATCCCCGAGCCGATGTGCCACTTGCCGGCGATGTACGTGTGGTAGCCGGCATCCTTCAATAGTTGTGCGAACGACAACGCACGGTCGTTCAGGTACCCCTCGTAGCCGGGCAGCCCGCGCCGTTCGTCGGTCGGTACGCCCATCGTGCCTTCGCCGACGAGATGGTGGTCGGTGCCGGACACCAGCATCGCGCGCGTGATCGCGCAGACGGTGCCCGTGTGATGGTTCGACAGGATGCGGCCCGACGCGACGAGCGCGTCGAGGTTCGGCGTGTTGATCTCGCCGCCGAATGCATGGATGTCGGAATAGCCGAGATCGTCGGCCATGATGTACAGGATGTTCGGGCGTTTCGCGGCCTGCGGCGGCGTGGTGTTCGTCGGTGGCGACGATGTATCGCTGTCGACGCCGCCGCACGATGCGAGCGACAGCGCGCCGGCAATCGCGGCGCAGACGACACGGAAACGAAAAGCATGTAACGGCGACGCGGACTTTTTCATTGTTGTGAACGCTCGATCTACGGGATCGGCGATCTTAGCGTCGCATGCGCGGCACCCAAAGTCCGATTCGTCACATGCTAACGGGGTGGCGGAATATGCGCGCAAGCAGAATGCCCGCCATCAGCGCGCCCACATGTGCGCGCCCGCGATCCGCGCCGAAACCGGCCGCTGCCGGGCGCCAAATCCACGGCGCCCGACGCGTCGACGTCGGCGTCAGCTGCGCCCGCCGAGACTGCCGCCGCCGTCCACGGCCAGCACCTGCCCGGTGACGAAGCCGGCTTCGTCCGACAGGAAGAACGCAATCGCCGCGGCCACATCGTCGGGCGTGCCGAGCCGGCGCGCGGGAATCGTCGCGAGTACCTTGCGTTCGGCTTCGCTGCCGACCGGCCGCGTCTGCCGGAACAGTTCCGTCTCGATCGGGCCCGGCGCCACCGCATTGACGGTCACGCCGTGTTCGGCCAGTTCGAGCGCCCACGTGTGCGTGCAGCCGACGAGCGCACTCTTCGCGGCGGAATACGCGGTGCGATCGAGGCTGCCGAAAATCGCGCGGCTGCAGATGTTGACGATGCGCCCGTGGCCGCGTGCCTTCATCGCGTCCGCGAAGTGCTGCGTGACCTGGATCGCGGCCCGCACGTTGAGATCGAACACGGTCTGCAGCGACTGGAAATCGATCTGTCCGAGCGGTTGCGGCAACACGATGCCCGCATTGTTCACGATGCCGTCGACATCGTGCTGCTCGCTGATGCGTGCAAGCGCCGCCGCTGTCTGTTCGATGTCGGCGAGATCGCATGCGTGCAATTCGCCGGGGAAGTCGATGCCCTGCGCGTGACGCGCAAGACCGATGACGCGATGGCCGCGCCGTGCGAGCAACGCGCTGATCGCGAGGCCGATGCCGCGCGATGCGCCGGTGACGAGATACGTGCGAGATGACATGTGTGCTCCCGAAGTCCGTTCACGTGAGTAGCGTGGAGAGAAGTTTCCGGGGCGGAAGCCCGGAACCTGCGCTTTCGTCGGACGATTCTACGTGCGTAACGGGACTTACGTCGTGTCGCATCGGCGCGCGCAGCAGTCAGCCGGCCCGCCCCGCCGCGACCGGCATCGCGCGTCGCGACGCGATCCGCAACGCCAGCACGCCGCCGGCCAGCAGCGCGACCGCGACGAGCAGCAGCGCGAGGTCGTACGAATGCGTGACGTCCTTGATCCGCCCCATTACCGGCGGCAGCGCGAGCCCCGCGATGTTCGCGACCGCGTTGATCAGCGCGATCGACGCGGCGGCCGTGAGACCCGACACGTATTCGGTCGTCACGGCCCAGAACACGGGCGTCGCAGCCCAGTTGAAGCCGACCGCGAGCACGAGCAGCGCATACGCGACGGGCAGCGTCGGCGTATAGATCGCCGCGATCAGCAACGCGCCGGCCAGCAGCATCGGCACGCCGAGATGCAGCGCGCGTTCGCCGCCGAGATCCGAATGCCGGCCGTTCACGTACATCGCGACGCACGCGAACAGGAACGGCAGCGCGGACAGGCTGCCGACCGCGAAACTCGATTGCCCCGACAGGCTTTTCACGAGCAGCGGCAGGAACAGCGTGAGGCCGATCGTGCCGAACGCCTGCAGCAGCCAGAACGCGGCGAGCGCCCATACCTTGCCGTCGCCGAACGCACGCCGCAGCGCGACGCCGTGCGACAGGTGCTCGCGCGGCGCGCTGTCGCGCAGTGTCGCTTCGAGCCACGCCCGCTCGTCGGCCGGCAGCCAGCGCGCATGGGCGGGCGTGTCGGGCAGGCGGCGCAGCACGACGAAGCCGAGCAGCAGCGCGGGCACGCCTTCGAGCAGGAACAGCCAGCGCCAGCCCTCGATGCCGAGCACGCCGTTCAGGTTCAGCAGCGCGCCGGACAGCGGCAGCCCGATCACCGACGCGAGCGTCGCACCGATGTAGAAGAACGACATCGCGCGCGCACGATCGCTCGGCGGATACCACGCCGACAGGTAGTAGATGATGCCCGGCGTGAACCCCGCTTCCGCCGCACCGAGCAGCAGGCGCATCGCATAGAGTTGCCCCGGCGTATGGACGGTGCTCATCGCGGCCGCGACGATGCCCCACGTGATCATGATCCGCGCGATCCAGCGGCGTGCGCCGACCCGCGCGAGGAACAGGTTGCTCGGCACCTCGAACAGGATGTAGGTCACGTAGAACAGCCCCGCGCCCAACCCGTACATTTCGGCGCTCAGCCCGAGGTCGGCGTTCATCTGCAGCGCCGCGACCGAGATGTTCGAGCGGTCGATGTACGCGACGAGGTACAGCAGCATCAGGAACGGAATCAGGCGCAGGTTCAGGCGTCGCATCGTCGCGGCGTGCAACGGCGGGGCGGCAGCGGTCATCACGGTGTCTCCTGGTTCGTCTCGCCCGTCGTGCGGGACGGTGCGGCCGCCGCGTGAGGCGCGGCGTCATCCAGGCCAGTCTAGGAGCCGCGTGAATTTCGCGTCAATTAACGGGACGTCGTCTCGATATGTGAGATGCACGCGGCGCGTTCGGTTCAGTAGCGCATCACGAGAAACAGGCCGGCGGCCGCGAGCGCCATGCCCGGCCACGCGAGCGCGCCGATCGTCTCGCCGAGCGCCACGCGTGCGATCAGCGCGGTCGCGGGCGGGATCAGGAAGAACAGCGCCGACACGCGCGACGCCTCGCCGTACCGCACCATCGCGAGCAGCAGCGAGATCGCGATCAGCGAGTTGCAGATGACGAGGTACGCCAGCGAGCCGGCGAGCCCGGCGGTCCATTGCACGTGCATCGGCTCGAGCGCGAACGCGAGCGGCGCGGTGACAGCCAGGCCGACCGCGTACTGCACGAGGTTCGCGGTGACCGGATGCACGTCGGTGCCGAAGCGCTTTTCCCACAGCGTGCCGCCGGTGATGCACGCGAGCGCGAGCAATGCGAACGCGAGCGCCCACGGTGACGCGACATCGACCGACGAACGCGCGAGGATCACCAGCACCGCGCCCGCGGCGCCGAGCGCGAGCCCGATCCAGCGCAGCACGCCCACACGCTCGCCGGCAATCATCGGCGCGAGCAGCCCGACGAGGATCGGCTGCTGCGACGTGACGAGCGCGACGGCGCCGGCCGACATGCCGAGCTTCAGGCTCAGGTACGTGAACGCGAAATAGCCGGCCTGCAGCAACAGGCCGACCACGACGAGATCGCGCCATGCGCGCCCCGTGCGCGGCAACGCGGGGCGCAGCCACAGGAACGGGCCGGCGAGCAGCGCGACGACGCACGCATAGCGCAGCGCGAGGAACGTGAACGGATCGGCATAGCGCAAGCCGAGCTTCAGGAACACGAAGCCACTTGCCCACAACAGCAGGAACAGCGCGGGCGCGATGCGCAGCCAGCCGGGTGGACGTGCGGCCTTCGGGGTATCGATCGCCGTCATGCGTGCTCGCATTGTGCCGTCGCAGAGATATCGGCCCCGCTAGCGCCAGGGCCGCGTGCCAGCGCGCGCATCAGCGGCACACCGGGTGACAGGTGAGGTTCGGTACGGTCACGGCCATGACGATGACGACCGGCTGTTTCCTCTTCATGACGGCGTGCCCCCGATAGATTCGGCGTGCGACGATCATACGCCGCGTCAGTCGGTCATGCTTCGTGGGGAAGTCGCGATAACCGTGCCCGCGTCAATCATCCGACGCCAGCATGCGCGGTATCTCGTCGACGAGCGCATCGATGACGACGCGCACCTTCGACGGCACCTGGCGCGATGCCGGCCGCACCGCGAACACTTCGGCGCCCGACACGCTGTTGCTGTCCATCACGAGCGCGAGGCGGCCGTCGCGCAGGTAAGGCGCCATCAGCCAGCACGGCAACCACGCGAGGCCCGCGCCGGCGGCGGCTGCATCGGCGATCGCCTGCAGGTCGTCGAGCCGCAGGCGGCCGGCCGGGCGATGGTCGTGCACCGCGCCGTCCGCGCCGACGACCCGCCATGGCGTCGGTTGCCCGCCGCGCGAATACGCGATGCCGACGTGCGACGCGAGTGCGTCTAGCCCCGCCGGCCGGCCGTGACGATCGAGATACGCGGGCGACGCGCAGATGCCCATGCGCTGCACGCCGAGCTTGCGGCCGACCAGCGCACTCGTGTCGGCCAGCTCGCCGATACGCACCGCGATGTCGAAGCCGTCGTTGACCAGGTCGGCCACGCGGTCGCTGAACGACACGTCGATCTCGAGCCGCGGATGGCGCTCGACGAGGCGCCGCATGACGGGCGCCACGCATTGCCGCCCGAACAGCACGGGCACGCTGACGCGCAGCCGCCCCGCCGGCTCGCGCTGCCCCGCGTCGAGCGCGGCCTCCGTCTCGCCGAGTTCGGCCAGCAACCGCCGGCACTGCTCGTAATAGACGAGCCCCTCATCGGTCAGGCCGAGCTGGCGGGTCGTGCGCTGCAGGAGCCGCGCGCCGAGGCGGCGTTCGAGCCGCGCGACGACCTTCGCGACGGCCGAGCGCGTGACGCCGAGCCGCAGCGCGGCCGCCGCGAAGCTGCCCGACTCCACCACGTCGACAAATTCGGCCACGCCTCTCAGCCGCTCGTCCATGCCATTCCGCTCCGGTTGGGTCACAGGGTTGTATCCGCACCGGCGACAGTCATCGGCCGAATTCTCGCCAATGCGTCCCCGTGCGCAACACTATGATAGTCCGCTCTACCTCGAAAAGGAGTCGACATGCACGCATGGCAAGTGAAACCGGGCGACGGCGTGGCCGGGCTTCGGCGCATCGACGCGACACGCCGCGCGGTCGGGCCGACCGACGTCGTCGTGAAGATCCACGCCGCCGGGCTGAACTACCGCGACCTGATGTTCGCCCGCGGCGACTATCTCGGCATCGGCACGGACGCGCTGATCCCGGTCGCCGACGGCGCCGGCGAAGTCATCGAAACCGGCCGCGACGTCACGCGCTTCAAGCCGGGCGATCGCGTGATCAACACGTACTTTCCGCACTGGATCGACGGGCCGCCCACGCCGCAGAAAGTCTCGGGGTCGCCCGGCGCGCAATTCGACGGCGTGCTGGCCGAACATTTCGTATCCGACGAAGCCGCGCTGGTCGCGATTCCCGCGCATCTGAACTATGACGAGGCGGCGACGCTGTCGTGCGCCGGGATTACCGCGTGGAACGCGCTGTTCGCCGACGGCGGCCTGCGGCCCGGCGCGACCGTCGTGCTGCTCGGCACCGGCGGCGTGTCGATCGTCGCGCTGCAGCTCGCGCATGCGGCGGGGCTGCGCACGATCGTCACGTCGTCGAGCGATGCGAAGCTCGAGCGCGCCCGCGCACTCGGTGCGAACGCAACCATCAACTATCGCGCGACGCCCGAATGGCAGCACGAAGTGCTGCGGCTTACCGGCGGTGCGGGCGCGGACCTGGTCGTCGAAGTCGGCGGCAAGGATACGCTGCCGCGCTCGGTCGACGCGACGAAGCTGGGCGGCATCGTGTCGGTGATCGGCGGCCTCAGCAGCTTCGCCGGCCCCGAACTCGGGCTGCTGTCGCTGATCGGCGGGATCCGGCAGCTGCACGGGATCATGGTCGGCAGCCGCGCGATGCTCGACGATGTCGTGCGCCTCGTCGACGCGAAGCAGATCAGGCCGGTGGTCGATCGCGTGTTCGGCTTCGACGAAGCACCGCAGGCGTATGCACACCTGCAGTCGGGGCAACACTTCGGGAAGGTCGTGATCCGCGTCGCGCAGTGAGCGCATCGAGGCGGCGGGCAGTCCGGGCCGCCGCCTCGTCCATCATCGCGCCGTCAGAACTTGTGGCGGATCCCCGCGTGAACCATCAGCTGCTTCGAGGTCGACGACAGATCCGCCGCGCCGGGAATATAGGCCTGGTCGAGCGACGAGCCCGTCGCATCGCCCGCGATCCGCTGGTACGCGCCCATCAGGTACACGTCCGTGCGCTTAGACAGATTGTAGTCGGCCATCAGCCCGAGCGAATGGATCTTCGGCTTCGCGCTGCCCGTCGTCGCGTCGTAGCGCACCGTCGTGTACACGTACTGCGCACCGACGAACAACGCCGGCGTGAACTGGTATTTGCCGTTCACCTCGAAGTTCTGGTACTTGATCGACGACACCGTGCCACCCGCGAGCGGGCCGGTCACCGGCTCGATCGTTTCGTCGCCGAACAGGTAGCCGACGTTCGCGGTCGGCCGCGTGACGTTGCTGTTCGTGTAAGCGAACCCGACGGTCGCGGGCCCCGCCGTGTAGTTGATGCCCGCACCGAAGATCCGCAGCCGCGCCGACGCAAAGTTCGCATCGGCGCCGACCGACCCCGAGCCCGCGATCGCGCCGCCCGACGTCGCGCCCGGGTTGTCCGCATTCAGGAAGGCCGCGCCGACCAGCAAACCGCCCTGCTCGTACTGCGCGCCGACGCTCCACTGCCGGTTGTTCGCGAAGCCCGTGTCGTTGCTGAAACTGTATGTGCCGCCGAACGAGAAGCCGGCGAAATCCGGGCTCGCATACTTCACCGTGTTGTTCACGCGAAACGTGTTGCCGGTGTTGTCGTTGTCGAGCGGATGCGAGAACGGATAGACGCC
Organism: Burkholderia sp. Ap-955; assembly: GCF_011753045.1. NCBI lineage: Bacteria > Pseudomonadati > Pseudomonadota > Betaproteobacteria > Burkholderiales > Burkholderiaceae > Burkholderia > Burkholderia sp. Ap-955. Next base: position 9,974 of record NZ_VWWH01000045.1, on the reverse strand, counting down.
CCAGCTGCCGTTCGCGGTCGTCGGCGCGAGATAGTCGACCACCGCATCGTATTGCCGGCCGAGCGTCAGCGTCCCGAACCGCGCGCTGCCGAGCCCGACGTACGCCTGCCGCCCGAACATGCGGCCGCCCTGCGCGAGCGTGCCGTTGTTCACGTTGAAGCCGTTCTCGAGCTGGAACAGCGCGCTGTAGCCGCCGCCCAGGTCCTCGGTGCCCTTCAGCCCCCAGCGGCTGCCTTGCGCGAAGCCGCTTGCCATCTGCCACGCACTGTGGCCGCCGACGTTGTTCGTGTAGTCGATGCCCGCATCGACGAGCCCGTACAACGTGACGCTGCCTTGCGCGAATGCGAACGCGGGCGCTGCACACAGCGCCGGAACCGCGACGAAAGCCAATCTCCAGTTCATTCGTTTTCCTTATTTATATTGTCGTGACCGCCCGTTTCCGGGCGTCGCCGCTTACTTCGCGCCGTAAATGTCGAAGTCGAAGTACTTCTTGTTGATCCGCTGGTACGTGCCGTTCGCGAGGATCGTCGCGAGCGCGCGGTTGAAGGCGTCGCGCAGGTCGTTGTCCTGCTTGCGCAGCCCGAGCCCGTCGCCCTGCCCGAAGTACTTCACGTCGTCGATCGCGGCGCCGACGAACGCGAAATCCTTGCCCTGCGGCTTCTTCAGGAAGCCGTCGCTCGCCGCGATCGATGCCTGGAACGCCGCGTCGAGCCGGCCCGTCATGAGATCGGCGTAGACCTGATCCTGGTTCTGGTACGACACGACCTGCACGCCGGCCGGCTGCCAGTTCGCGACCGCGTAGTCGGCCTGTGCGGAACCCTGCTCGACGCCCACGCGCTTGCCCTTCAGCGCGTCGGCCGTCGGCAGCAGCGGCGAGCCCTTGCGCGCGATGAGGCGCGCCGGCGCATTCGAGATCCGGTTCGTGAAGGCGATCTGCTGCTGCCGCTTCGGCGTGATCGTCATCGACGACGCGATCACGTCGAACTTGCGCGCGAGCAGCCCCGGGATCATCCCGTCGAAACTCGACTCGACCCACACGCAGCGCGCACGCAGCTCCGCGCACAATGCGTTCGTGACGTCGATCCCGAAACCCGTCAGCGTGCCATCGGGCAGCTTGTATTCGAGCGGCGGGTAAGTCGGATCGACCGCGAGGCGGATCTCCTTGCCCGCCCAGTCGCCCGCATGCGCCGCCCCTGCCGCCAGCGCCACCGCGAGCGCCGCCATCCGTTTCCACTGCTTCATTGCCAGTCTCCTTCCGTGTGTGAATCGTCAGTCAAAACCATGCCGGCACGTCACGCGAGGTAGCGCTCCGCCAGTGCAATCCAGTAGCTCGCGCCCGTGGCGAGGCACGCGTCGTTGAAGTCGTAGCCGGGGTGGTGCAGCCCGCATCCGGCGGCGCCGTCGCCGTTGCCGATCGACAGGTAGCTGCCCGGGCAGGCGTTCAGCATGAACGCGAAGTCCTCGCTGGCCGCGATCGGCCGCAGATGCGGGATCAGTGCGCCATCGCCGCCCCATTCGCGGGCGACGTCGCGCGCAAACGCGGTTTCCGCGGCGTGATTGACCAGCACCGGGTACTCGTGCCGGTAGTCGATCTCGGCGGTCGCGCCATAGCTCGCGGCCTGCCCGTGCACGATCTCGCGGATGCGCCGTTCAAGCAGCGCCCGCACGTCCGGCGACAGCGCACGCACGCTGAGCGCCAGATCCGCGTGCGGCGGAATCACGTTCGATGCGGTGCCCGCATGGATCGAGCCGGCCGTCACGATCGCCATATCCTGCGGGTTCACGTTGCGTGACACGACGGTCTGCAGCGCCATCACGATCGATGCGCACACGACCACCGGATCGATCGTCGTGTGCGGCGCCGCGCCATGCCCGCCGCGCCCGGTCACGCGCACCCGCACCTCGTCGGCCGACGCCATCGCGGGGCCATCGCAGAAACCGAGCACGCCGGCCGGCAGGCCCGGCACGTTGTGCATCGCGAACACCGCATCGCACGGAAACTGCTCGAACAGCCCGTCGTCGATCATCCGCTTCGCGCCGCCGAGCCCTTCCTCGGCCGGCTGGAAAATCAGGTTCAGCGTGCCCGTGAAGCGTTCGCGCCCGGCCAGGCAGCGCGCCGCCGCGAGCAGCATCGCCGTATGGCCGTCGTGGCCGCACGCGTGCATCACGCCGTCGCACCGGCTCGCGTGCGGCAGCCCGGTCGTCTCGCGGATCGGCAGCGCGTCCATGTCCGCGCGCAGCCCGAGCCGCTTTCCGGGGCCGCGCGTCAAGGTGCCGACCACGCCCGTGCCGCCGAGCCCGCGCGTCACCCGATAACCCCACGTTGTCAGCAAGCCGGCCACGAGATCGCTCGTCGCGTGTTCCTCGAAACCAAGCTCCGGATGCGCGTGCAGCCGGCGGCGCAGCGCGATCATCTCCGCCTCGATGGCCGCCATTTCCGGATGGATGTGTGTGTGGTCCAACCCCGATTCTCCTCGATGGTTTCCGGTTGCCGATCGCCCGAATGACCGATCGTGGCCGCATCGTAGGCAGCGAAAATCCCGGCGAACAGCCGCGGTTTCGTTATGATGACAACCTTTCGTTGTCGGGTAGCGCACCATGAGCACGATCAAGCTGCATCAGCTGCAGGCGCTCGTCGCGAGCGCGGAGGCCGGGAGCATCCGCGGCGCGGCGCGCACGCTCGGGCTGTCGCAGGCGGCCGTCACGCGCGCGCTGCGCGAGCTGGAGGCCAGCGAACGCCTGCCGCTGCTGGTCCGCGCGCCGGAGGGGATCGGCTTCACCGAATACGGCAAGACGCTGCTCACGCACGCGAAGCTCGTGCTGAAGCAGCTCGAACACGCGCAGAGCGATCTCGAGCGCATGCGCGGCCGCGTCGAGGGCCGGCTGAGCATCGGCGTCACGCCGTGGCTGACGATGACGTTCCTCGCGGAAGCGGTGCTGCGTTTTCGCGCGCAGATGCCCGACGTGCGCCTCGAACTCTACGAAGCGCTGATGGCCGTCGCGCAGCCGCTGTTGCGCGACGGCAGCATGGACTTCGCGCTCGGGCACGTGCAACCGGGCGGCACGCAGGAATTCGCGTTCGAGCCGATGCTGCGCTACGAGACAGCGGTGATGGTGCGCGCCGGCCATCCGCTCGAGCACGCGCGGTCGATTCACGACCTGCTCGACCACGACTGGGTGCTGAATTTCGCGGCCGACGGACAGGCCGCGCTCGTCGATTACCTGTTCACGCGCCATGGCGCCAAAATCGACGAGCGGCGCATCGTGCGTGCGCAGTCGGTGGCGATGCTGCAGACGATGCTCGAGCAGGCCGACATGTGCACGTGGTGCCCGACGATCCTCGCGGCCGTGCCGTCGTTCGGCGAACGGATGCGCGCGTTGCCGCTGAAGGAGACCTTCGAGCCGCGCGACCTCGGGATCGTCACGCGGCGCAGCAGCACGCTGAGCGATGCGGCGCGCTGCTTCATCGACTGCCTGCTGCATGTGATCCGCCGCCATGCGCGATCGGCACGCAAGGCGGATCTCGCGCTGTTCAGGACGCTGTCGCTGCTGATCTGACGCGCGGCAGACACGGCTCGCCGACGCGCCGCCTGCGCCTCATGCACGTGCTGCCCGTCAGATCTTCGCCGTCAGCGTGATCCCGACCGTACGCGGATCGCCGTACAGCACCGGATACGCGCCATACGACGGCAGCAGCTCGAGCTTCTTGTAGACCTTGTTGGTCAGGTTCGTCACGTAGCCCGTCACGATGTACTTCTGGTTCGGCGTCGTGTAGGACACGTGCGCGTTCAGCACCGTGTAGCCGCCCTGCCAGAGCTGCGGCATCGTCTGCCGCGTCGCGCTGAAGTATTCGCGGCTACGGTAGTTCACGTCGCCGCCGGCCGTCAGCGTGCCGAACGACACCGGCACGCGATAGTCGAAGCCCGCGTTGAGCGTGGTATGCGGCGAGCGCGCGAACGAATTGCCGACGGCCGTCGGCACGTTGCGGAACTCCGTGTAGCGCGTGTTCAGCATCCCGAGGTTCGCGAACAGGTAGAGGCTGTTGACCGGCTGCGCCTTCAGCTCCAGCTCGAAGCCGTCCGCGCGCCCCTGCCCCGCATTCGACAGCGTCGACACCGGCGGGCCGCCGAACGGGTTCGGCGCGAGCGCGAACACCTGGATGTCGCGATAGTCGTAGTGGAACACGCTCGCGTTGACGATCAGCCGCTTGTCGAACCACTCGCTCTTGATGCCGACTTCGTAGTCGGTCAGGTACTCGGGCGACACGGTCGACACCGTGCTTTGCGTATACGCGTTGCCGTTGTAGCCGCCCGACCGGAAACCGCGCGCATAGCGGAAATACGCGCGCACGTTGCTGCTGAGCGCATATTCGGGCGTGAGGTCCCAGGTCGGCGCGCGCCACGTGTTCGTCTGGTTCTGCCGCGCGCTGACCGCCAGCGGCGACGACACCGACGACGGATCCCACCAGCTGCCCGGATTGCTGAACGTCACGTTGCCGGTGCCCTGCAGCCCGGTCAGGTTGATGTTCTTCCGCTCGATCGTGTAACGCAGCCCGCCCGTCACGTTGAAGCGGCCGGTGAACCGGTATTTCACGCTGCCGAAGATCGCCGCGCTCTGCGTGTGCTGCGTGAGGTCGGTCAAGTGGTAGAACGCGGGCGACGGCGAGCCCGGCAGGCCGCCGCCGGCGCCCTGCTCGGCCAGTTGCTCGGTGAACAGGTGCGTGCCGACGAGCCAGCTCAGACGGTCGTTCTGCGGCGATTCGAGCCGGAATTCCTGCGAGAACTGGCGGCTCGACAAGCGATCGTGCGAGCGTGCGGCGTCGAACGCGGAATAGTCCTCATCGTCCTGGTACCAGCGGTGCAGCCCTTCGAACGCGGTGATCGACGTCAGCGTCACCGCCGGGTTGATGCGCCAGTGCGCGGTGAGCGACGTGCCCCAGGTCGAGATGTGATCGCTCGACGGCGCGTTGAGCGACACCGTGTACGGATCGCTCGACCCGACGAAGCCGAACTGGTTCGCGCCGCCCGGCCCCGCGCCCTGCGCGTGCCATGCATTGCCGCCGCCCGTGTAGTTGCGGCCGTGGATGTTGAACAGGTAGTCGGTATCCGAGGTCGGCACGGCCAGCACCTGGAAGCGCACCGCATTGTCGTGGAAGCCGCCGAAGCGCCCTTGCTGCACGGTATTCGTGTAGAAGCTGTCGGCGTTCTCGTGATACACCGACACGCGCGCGGCCAGCACGTCGTTCTTGCCGATCGGCCCGCCAATCGCGGCTTCCGCGAGCCGGCTGTTGTACTGGCCGAGCCCGACCTTGCCGTAGCCGCTCACGTCGAAGGTCGGCTTCTGCGACGTGATGCTGAGCGCGCCGCCGACGGTATTCTTGCCCCACAGCGTGCCCTGCGGGCCGCGCAGCACTTCGATGCGGTCGAGGTCGAACAGCGGAAAGCCCTGCCCGAACACGCTGTTGATGTAGACGTCGTCGAAGTACACGCCGATCGGGCTCAGCGACAGGTCCGACGGATCGTTGCTGCCGACGCCGCGCAGGAACCAGCGCGGCCGCTCGCGGCCTTCGGTCGATTGCCCGGTAAAGTTCGGCACGTACTTCGTGACGTCGTTCACCACGCGCAATTCGTTGTTCCTGATCGTGTCGCCGCTCAGCGCGCTCACCGCGACCGGCACGTCCTGGATGCTCTCCTTGCGCCGGCGCGCGGTCACCGTCACCGTGCCGAGGTTCGTCTCGCGTGCGGCCGTGCCGCGGTTCGCGCGGGCTGCCGTCGGCGCGACCACGGTGGTATCGTCCCCGCCCTGTTGTACCGGCTTCGCGTCCGGTGCCGCCGTCGCCGCGCCATCTTCCGCCCACGCGGGCACCGATACGGCTCCGCCCGTCAGCAGTCCCCCCAGCGCGGTGACGATTAGTTTTTTCCTGAACATCGATGAGTCATCCTGTTTGATCGGTTGAACGCTCGTGCGTGCACAACGCACGGGTGACCTATTGCAATTCGGATGCCAGCATCGAGAAGCCCGTCGCACGGGGCTTCCGGCATGCGCGTGGTACAGGTGTTGCTGCAAGCGCATCTGTGACGGGAAGCAAACTGCTTGTCACGCAACACCTTGTGGATCCCGCAATACCCGATCCGATGGTCGTCAGGAGAGCTTTGCAGTCACGGACTGCGACGCCTCGCGCCGCCTCGTCGACACGCGCAACGCGAACGCAACCAGCACGACGACGGGAAGCCAGCACAGAAACACGCCCGGCAACCCAACGACCGGCACGAGCGCGCTGCCGGCCAGCGGGCCGCAGAACGCGCCCGTCATCGACGCGAGGTTGTAGAGGCTCGACACCTGGCTCTTGTCGGCCGGATGACGGCCGAGACTTTGCATGTTGACGAGATGCAGCAGCGACGACCCGGCGCACAGCGCGACGAGCCCCGCGCCGACGGTCCATGCGTCATGGGCGAGACCCAGCGCGAGCAACCCGGCCATGCCGCCGGCAAGACTGAGCGCGTGGCAGCGGCGCGCGGCCATCCGTTGCGCGACATGCCCGAGCCCGAACAGCGCGATCACCGCGACGACGCCCTGCAGCGTCAGCAGCCCGACGGCTTTCGTTTGCGACAGCCCGAGCGACTGGATCGCCAGCACCACCGTATACGCGCCGGCGAGCGAACGTGTCGCGCTGTTCACGGCTTCCAGTACGAGTTGCTCGCGCACGTCGCGATTCCACGCGAGCGCCAGCAACGCGCACAGGCCACCGGGTTGAGGCGGCGCACCGCGCGCCGCGGGCTCCGCATCGCCGAGCAGCGTCCGGCTGAACAGCGCCATGCCCGCGAAGCTCGCCGATGCCGCGCAGAACGTCGCGACCGCGCCATGCGCGCCGATCAGCCCGCTCGCGAGCCACGGCCCGACCATGCCGGACCCGATCGACATCGCCGCGCGGTACCAGCCGGCGCGCGCGAGGCCGATCTGCGCGAGACGCGCGAGGAACACGCCGTTGATCGACACGATCCGGAACGGGATGCACAGCCCGATCAACACTTGCGTGAGCGCGATCAGCGGCCATGCGCCGGTAAACGGGACGACGAGATTGAGCAGCATCGGCCCCATGCTCGCGACGAAGTACACGCGCCGCGCGCCGTAGCGCGCGACGAGCAACCCGGCCGGCAGCGTCATCAACGCGATGCCGAGGGGTTCCATCGCCGCGATGATGCCGAGCCGTGCGCTGTCGACGCCGAGCGCGAGCGCGTACAGCGTCGTCGCGAGCTGGGCCATGCTGATCGTCGTGCCGCTCGCGAGCGCCAGCAGCATGAAGCCACCGGTGAAGCGCTCGCGCCGCCATGCGTCGGCGACGCGTGCCGGCGCGTTCACCGCGCGGCGTCGCGAGACAGCGTCGCGATGCCGTCGAGCGCACGCCGGTCGATCCACGCGCGCACGTCGAAGTCGGCCGGCAGGAAGCGCCATTCGACGAGGAAGCGCTTGAAATCGTCGAGCGCGGCGATCGACGCTTCGTCGAGATCCGTGCGCAGCCGCCGGTGCACGTCCGCGCCGTACGCGAGCCGCAGCCAGTCATGGCCCGATCCCGTCTCGCGGCCGAGATAGCCGAGCACGTCCTGCTCGTGCTCGCGCGCCCAGCCTTCGACATCGGTCACGCGCGCGAGGAAGCGGCTGACGATGTCGGGATGCCGTTCGAGCGTCGACGCATTGACGGTCAGCGGCCGTGGCGACCCGTTGTTGATGCGGATCTGCGGATCGGGGTGAAAACCGATGTCGACGACTGCCTGCGCGCCGATCAGGTGCGCGGTTTCGAGCCCGAGCGACCCCTTCACGTAGATCGCGTCGACCTCGCCGCGCACGAGCGCGGCCGCTTCGGCCGCATAGAGCCGGCGGCTCGACAGGCTCGCGGGATGGCTGAAGGCCGCGTCGCGCGTCACCGGTGTCGACACCGGTGCGCGCAGGTTCGATGCGGGGACGTCGATCCATTCGACGTCGGCGGGGCCGAGCCCGTCGAGCGACAGCGCACTGACGAAGCCGCGCAGCGCCGCCGCACGGAAGATGTCGATGCGCTCGCCGTCACGGCGCGGCAGGCCGATGCGGCGCCCGCGCAGGTCCTTCGGCCGCTTCAGACCGCTTTCCGGCAGCGCGACGATCGCCTGCGCCTCGTCGACCCAGGTCAGGGCGACCACGCGCGTATCGGCGCCGGCCGCGCGCGCCCACAGCGCGGGGATGCTGCCGCCCTGCCGGAATGCGTTGTCGAGCGAATGATCGACGTGCGCGTGATGCAGTGCCGCGTGCTGGCTCTCCTGCAGCGCACGCACGGTGATGCCGTCGCCGGCGAATTCGCTGTCGAGCCAGCCGAGATGCGCGGCGATGCCGAGTGGCGTCGGCACCGGACAGCGTGTGTACCAGATCGACTGGACGTTGGAGGAAGCCGTGACGCTCATGGATGCGTTCGTAGAGGGAGTCGTGAACCACGCGTCAGCCGCGCGGCGCGGTGAGCACCGACAGCCGCGTGATGCCCGCATGCTCGATCGCGGCCATCAGCTTCGCGACCGTGCCGTACGGCACGTGCTCGTCGGCCTGCAGGTCGAGCGCGACGTCGGGCCGGCCGGCCTTCAGCGCCGCCAGCTCGGCCGGCACCGCGGAGAGCGCGACCACACGCTTGTCGAGATACACGACACCCTTGTCGTCGACGCTCACGGTGACGTTCGGCTTGCGATCGGCCGGCGCCGTGGCGACCGTGTTCGGCAGATTCACGTGCACCGCGTTGTTCAGCAGCGGCGCCGTGACGATGAAGGCGACGAGCAGCACGAGCATCACGTCGACGAGCGGCGTGATGTTGATTTCGCTGAGCACGTCGTCGTTGTCGGAGGACGAGGAGAAAGCCATTATGCGAAGGCCTCCTGACGGGTGTCGTCGGCACGGCGTGCCGGTGTGGGCGCGGCGGCGGCCGGCACGCGGAAGCCGGCCTTCTGCGCGAGCGTGACGAAATCGGTGGCGAACGCATCGAGATCGGCCGACGCGGCCTTCACGCGGCGCACGAAGAAGTTGTACGCGAGCACGGCCGGCACGGCGACCGCGATGCCGATCCCGGTCGCGACGAGCGCCTCGCCGATCGGCCCGGCCACGACGTCGATGCTCGCCGACGCGCTGTGCGTGATCGCCGTCAGCGCGTGGATGATGCCGAACACGGTGCCGAACAGGCCGACGAACGGCGCGGTGCTGCCGATCGACGCGAGCACCGCCAGCCCCGCCTCCTCGCGCCGGCGCGCGTTGTGGATCTGCTGCCGGAGATGCCGTTCGAGCAGGTCGTGGCGGCTCCAGCTGTGTTCGAGGTCGTGCGCGCTGCTCTCGTCGGCGCGCCGCAGCGCGTCGAAGCCCGTCGCGGCGAGTTCGCCCACCGGGCTGTTCGCGCCGTCGAGCGCCGCGGCCTCGTGGAAGCTGTTCGCCGCCCAGAACGCGCTGACGTAACGCCGGTTGCGCGCGCTCGCCCGCAGGCTCTGGATCGCCTTCACGACGATCAGCGTCCACGTGACGACGGAGAAGACGACGAGCAGCCAGAGCGCGCCCTGGACGATGAAGGTGGTCGGGATACCGTTCATGATGTGAGTTCCTTGAAAAATGTGGCGGGCCGCCCGGCGGGTCAGCCCAGCTTGAAATCGATCGGCACGTTGACCCAGCCGTCGACCGCTTCGTCGCCGCGCTTCGCGGGCACGAACGTCCAGCGCTTCACCGCGGCCACCGCCGCGGTGTCGAGCATGCGGCGGCCGCTGCTCGTGCGGACCTCGACGGAATCGGGCGTGCCGTTCGCGAGCACGTGCACGCGCAGCACGACGCGCCCTTCCCAGCCCTGGTCCTGCGCGAACGCCGGATAGTCAGGCGCCGGGTTGCGCAGGTAGGCCGCGTCGCCGATCGGTGCGGTTTCGCGCACCGGTGCGGTGGGCGCCGCCGGCGCGGCTGGCGCGGCGGCGGCCGGTGCCGCCGTC
>NZ_VWWH01000044.1:0-56933 GCF_011753045.1 Burkholderia sp. Ap-955 | reverse complement strand
AGGCCGCCCGCGCCGGCGATCGTGCCGCCCAGGCCCAGGTCGGTCGCGCCGTTCAGCCCGAGCGTCGCGCCCGCGCCGAGGTTGATCGCATTGCCGAGCACGGTGCCGCTCGCGTTCGTCGCGAGCGAACCGCCCGCGCCGACCACGTTCAGCGCGCCCGTGCCCAGTGCCGCGCCGTTGCCGGCGATGAGCCCACCGCCGCCCAGCGTCGTGCCGCCCGTAAACGTGTTCGCGCCGAGCAGCGTCGTCGTGCCGGCGCCGGTTTGCGCCAGTTGGCCGCTCCCGCCGATCACCCCGCCGAGGCCCAGGTCGGCCGCGCCGTTCAGGCCGAGCGTCGCGCCTGCGCCAAGGTTCACCGCATTGCCCAGCACGGTGCCGCCGACGTTCGTCGCGAGCGTGCCGCCCGCGCCGGACACGTTCAGCGCCCCCGTGCCGAGCGCCGCGCCATTGCCGGCGATCAACCCGCCGCCGCTCAGCGCCGTGCCGCCCGAGAACGTGTTCGCGCCGAGCAGCGTCGTCGTGCCCGTGCCGCTTTGCGCGAGGCCGCCGTTACCGGCGATCGTGCCGCCGAGGCTCAGGCCCGCCGCGCCGTTCAGGCCCAGCGTGGCGCCTGCATCGAGGTTCACCGCATTGCCGAGCAGCGTGCCGCCCACGTTCGTCGCCAGCGAGCCACCCGCACCGGTCACGTGCAGCGCGCCGGTCCCGAGCGCCGCGCCGTTGCCGGCGATCAGCCCGCCGCCGGCGAGCGCCGTGCCGCCCGAGAACGTGTTCAAGCCCAGCAGCGTCGTCGTGCCCGCGCCGGTTTGCGCAATCCCGCCATTGCCTGCGATCGTGCCGCCCAGGCCGAGGTTGGCCGAGCCGTTCAGGCCCAGCGTCACGCCGGTATCGATATTGACCGCGTTGCCGAGCACCGTGCCGCCGACGCTCGTGCCGAGCGAGCCGCCCGCGCCCGTCACGTTCAGCGCGCCGCCGCCGAGCGCCCCGCTCGTGCCGACGAGCAGCCCGCCGCCGCCCGTCAGATTCGTTCCGCCCGTGAACGAATTGGTGCCGTTCAATGCCAGCGTGCCGGTGCCTTGCGCGTTCAGCGCGCCGCCGCCGGCGATCGTGCCCGACAACGCGAGCCCGTTCGCGCCGTCCACCGTCAGGCTGCCGTTCAGCGTCACGTTGTTGAGCAGGTTCACGCCGGCCGCGCCGGCCTCGAGCGTGCCGCCGCCGGCGACGATCGTGCCGGTGCCCAGCGCACCGGCACCATGGACGATCGCGGTGCCGCCGGTCAGCGACGCGTTCGCCGCGGTCGATGCGCCGGTGATGTCCCACGTGCCGCCCTGCACGGCGAGGTTGTTGAAGTTGCCGAACGTATCGACCGCGATGGCGCCGTTCGTCGCGCCGCCGGCGGCCGGGTTCAATTGCAGGTTGAGCGTGTTGTTGCCGCCCACGCCCGCATCGACGCCGAGCCCGACCGACGATCCCGTCAACGCATTGAACGTGTTCGACGTGCCGAGGCCCGCGCCGAGCGACACGTTGCCCGTGATGGTTCCCGCGTTGGTGAACGTATTACCGGTGCCGGCCAGTCCGCTCGGCGCAAGCACCACGGAGCCATTGATCGCGCCGCCGCTCGCGTTGGTGAAATTGACCTGGGCGCCCCCCTGCGCGGTGACCACCTGTGCGGTCGGGCCCGCGGTGAAGCCGAGGATGCCGGTCGTGCCGATCGTGCCGGCATTCGTGATGTTCGTCGTCCCGCCAATGCCGTTGTAGACGGTCAATGCAGGCCCGTTGCCCAGCAACCCGCTGGTCGAACCCATCATCACGCCGGTGCTCGTGTTGGTGACATTGACCGTGCTCGGGGACAGGACATTGCCGACGACCGTGCCGTTCGAAACGGCGCTCAGGCCGGCCAGGGATGGGTCGATCGTCCCGTTGTTGGTCAGCGTGACGCCGCTGCCCGTCAGCGACATCGCCGTCCCGCCGAACAACGGCAGCACGGAAACGGTCGCGCCCTGGGCGACCGTGACGTTGAGGCCGTTCGTGCCGTTCGCGTAGCTGGCGGTCGCGCCGGTACAGGTGACGGCAGGTGTTCCGGTGCAGGCGGCCAGTGCTTCGGCGGGAATGACCCCGGCGCCGACCAGCGCGACCAGCATGCCGGTCGGAACGAGGAATTTCGGACGTGCATCCGCGCGCTTTTTATTCGAACCCATGCGCATACGCATAATCACACCTTCCCATAAAGAGAATCGACGTCCCGAATCCTTCCCGCAATTAGGAATACAGAAAGGAAATACCGGAATCTGTTATTCGATTTTTCTGGATAAAAGCCGCCTCGTCATCAAACCAAAACGGATGACCGGATTGACAACTGGCGAGAATTAATCAACTGGCATTATTTAATCAGCATTTTTTACTTTTGATCCCCCTGCCCGGTAAATCTTCCACTTATTAGAAACCGCTGCTTCAGGCACATCAAAGACGCCGCCGAAGAACCCGCGCCGATTACGCGCCTCCCTATACAGGTCAAACGGCGGTCGCACCCAAAGTGCCCGCGTGGCAAGCCTTGCGCCATGAAAACAAACGCCGGAATCCGCCCCCGGAATTCAATCCAGGAACTGTTGTTTCATATATGGATTAACCTGACTCCATCGTTCGATTCGTCTCCCCCGCATTGATCGCGAGTCAAATATAGGCTCGACTCGCAAACGTTTTCCATGGGGCCTGCAAGTTTTTGTCAAAACTCAACATTCTTTCTGAGACATTCGCACATTTGTATACCGGTTGTAAATTTTATATTTTAACTAACCAGCCAAAATCATTAAGAAAGGCAAAAAATCCGATTTTCGAGATGCTGAATTATTCTCGAATCTGCTTTAATTGGTTCACATCCGTCGCATTGCGGTTTTGTCTCGCGAACGATAACGCGGTGTCCAAGGGAGAACTTCACGATGGTGACGTTGAACATCAACAACCGGTCGGCGGAGATCGACGCCGATCCGTCGACGCCGGTGCTCTGGGTGCTGCGCGACAACCTCGGCCTGACCGGCACCAAGTTCGGCTGCGGCACCGGCGACTGCGGGGCGTGCACCGTGCACGTCGACGGCCGGCCCGTGCCCAGCTGCACGCTCGCGCTGTCGTCGGTGGGAAGTGCGCGCATCACGACGTCCGAACACCTCGCCGACGATGCAATCGGCAAGGCCGTCCTCGACGCCTGGGTCCGCCACGACGTCGCGCAATGCGGCTATTGCCAGAGCGGCCAGATGATGAGTGCGGCAGGGCTGCTGCGCGGCAACAAGGCGCCGACCGATGCCGACATCGATCGCGCGATGGCCGGCAACCTGTGCCGTTGCGCCACCTACCAGCGCATCCGCGCCGCGATTCATGATGCGGCCAGCGCACTTGCCTGAGACCGCCGGGAGACTGTGATCATGCGTATCCGCACTGCCGGGCGCCCGGCGAACACCGACGCCCCTGCCCCCGACGCTTCGACCGTCACCGGAGCCGGTTCTCCGATGCTCGGCCGGCGCGGCTTCCTGAAACTCACGATGGCGGCGAGCGGCTGCCTCGCGCTCGGCATCAAGCCGACGCGCGCCGGCGCCGAAGCCGGCATGACGCTTCGGACCTCGGCTCCTCAAGCATTCCTGATCATCGCGCCGGACAACACGGTGACGGTGGCCGTCAACCGGACCGAGTCCGGCCAGGGCGTCAGCACCGCGCTGCCGATGGCGCTGGCCGACGAACTCGATGCCGACTGGCGCAACGTGCGCACCGTGCTCGCGCCGGCCGGCGAACCGTACAAGGATCCGGTGACCGGGATCCAGATGACGGCCGGCTCGACGTCGATCAACCATTCGTTTACGCAATACCGCGAACTCGGCGCGTCCGCGCGCGCGATGCTCGTCGCCGCGGCCGCCCGGCGCTGGAACGTCGATCCGGCCACGTGCCGGACCGCGCAGGGCGTCGTGACGTCCGGCAGCCACACCGCGACCTACGGCGAACTCGCGCAAGACGCGATGGCGATGCCGGTGCCGCGGCACGTGCCGCTGAAGTCGCCCGACCAGTTCCGCATCATCGGCAAGCCGACCCCGCGCGTCGAATCGCGCGCCGTGCTCGACGGGACGCTCAAGTACGGGATGGACTGGCGCCTGCCGGACATGATGGTGGCCGTGGTCGCACGCCCGCCGCGCTTCGGCGGACAGGTTGCGAGCTACAACGCGGCGGCGGCCCGCGCCGTCAAGGGCGTGGTCGAGGTCGTCGAAATCCCGACCGATCGCGGCGGCACCGGCGTGGCCGTGATCGCGAACGGCTACTGGCCTGCCAGGCTCGGTCGCGACGCGCTGCAGGTCACGTGGAAGGACACCGGTTCGACCGTCACGTCCTCCGAACAGATGCAGGCATACAAGCAGCTCGCCGGCACGCCCGGCACCGTGGTGCGCACCGCCGATGCCGGCAACGCACCGCCGGCGGCGACGCGAATCCAGAAGGACTACGAATTTCCGTATCTTGCTCATGCGCCGATGGAACCGCTCAGTTGCACGGTCGACGTCGGCCCGCCGAGCTGCGCGTGCGGGATCAAGATCTGGGGCGGTTCGTCGATGCAGACGACCGATCGCGCCGCGGTCGCGAAGGCACTCGGTGTCGCGCCCGAGAAAGTCCAGATCTTCACGATGATGTCGGGCGGTGACTACGGCCGGCGCTCGACGCCCACGTCGGACTACGTGGTCGAAGCCGCCCACGTGTCCGCCGCGTACCTCGCGGCCGGCCACCTGGGCCCGGTCAAGACGATCTGGACGCGCGAGGACGATCTGCGCGGCGGCTATTACCGCCCGATGGTGCTGCATCGTGTCGACATCGGTGTCGACGGCAGCGGCGCGGTGCGGGACTGGCAGCACGTCGTCGTCGGCCAGTCGGTGCTGAAGGGTTCGCCGCTCGAGCGCACGACGATTCGCAAAAGCGGCACCGATCCCGACCTCACCGAAGGCGTGACGAACAGCCCGTATGGTTTCCCGATGCAGGTCTCGGTCCATCAGCCGGACGTCGACGTGCCGGTCCAGTCATGGCGCTCGGGCGGCAATACGCATACGGCGTTCGTGATGGAGACGCTCGTCGACGAACTCGCGCACGCGGCCCGCCAGGATCCGGTCGCGTACCGGATGGCGCGGCTGTCCGGCCCCGAGCACACGCGCCATCGCCAGGCGCTCGCACTGGCCGTCGACAAGTCGGGCTACGGCGCGCGCACGCTGCCTGCCGGGCACGCGTGGGGCGTCGCCATGCACGAAACCGCCGGCACGGTCGTCGCCTATGTGACCGAGGTGTCGATCGAGGCCCAGAAGCCGCGCGTGCATCGCGTGACGGCCGGCGTGCATGCCGGCCGCATCGTGAACCCGACCGGCGCGGAAGCGCAGATCCAGGGCGGTGCACTGTTCGGCCTCGCGACGACCAAGCCGGGTTTCGCGATCGACGTCGAGCATGGTGCGGCCCGCAACGCCGGCTTCGCCGACTACTCGCCGGTGCGGATGCAGGAAGCGGCGCCGGTGGACGTGTTCTTCGTCCCGTCGGACGCGCATCCGACCGGCTTGAGCGAGGCCGGCGTGCCGCCGATCGCACCGGCGGTCGCCAACGGCGCGTTCGTCCTGACCGGCGAGCGGATGCGCGCGTTGCCGTTCGCGCCGATGCTGGTCGCGTCGACCGCGCCCGCACTGCCCGCCGCGGCGGCGACGCCGGAAGACGATCCGTACGCCGACCTGCCGGCCGGCGGTTGCCGGATGCCGCACAAGGCGAAGACGGCCACCTTGAAGCCGAAGGTCAGTCAAAGCCAGGCTGGCGTCGGGCAAGCGAACTCGGTGCCCAAATTTCTCCGTCCCAAGCGGAAAGCAGGCATCCCGTGCATCGACGATCTCAAGAAGCCAACGACGACCTGATGCCCGTTGCCGGATTGGCGCGCCGAATGCCGGGATTGAAGGATGCGTGCGTGCTGCCGCGTGCGACTTCTCACGGGGCATCCGGATCAACGCGGTGAGCCCGACCGTACCGACCGAATCCGTGGACCGGTTCGGTCGGTTTTTCCCCGGCTGCGAAAGTGTGCCGGCGGCACGTGCGGCAATGGTCTATCGACGCAGCATGGAAGGCGTGCATGGCGGCCGCGTTTATCGGGTGGGGCACTGACGTTGAGGGTTCGCCCCGCGAACCGGAATCCTGCGCGCCCCCGACTGCCCGAGATACCGCCAAGCCATCACCGCACCCACCACCAGCAACAGAACCGAAACGATCAACGCCCGCTCCATCCCATGGACGAACGCCACGCCCCCTTCCTCACGAACGAAGAAGCCAAACAACGCGACGCCCATCACGCCGCCCACCTGTCGCGCCGTATTCAACAACCCCGACGCCACACCTGACTGCGCGCCGCTCACCGCCGCGAGCGCCGCGTCCATGATGGTCGGTATCGTCAACGCAATGCCGCTGCCTGCAAGCAGCATCGGTATCGCAAGCAACCCGTTGGATTGCGCAGCAATCGCCGGCCACATCGCCAGATAACCGACCGCTGAAATCGACAGCCCGGCCGTCGCCAGCGTGCGCGCGCCCAGCCGGCCGGTCAGCCGTCCGGCGACGATGCTCATGACCATCAGCACCCCCATCATCGGCAGAAACGCGACGCCTGCGCGCACGGGCGTCATATGCCAGACCGACTGAAACAGCAGGCTCAACGTAAAGACGATGCCGTAGAAGACCAGGTTCGCGATCGCGCCGATCACGATCGCGCTGCGGACGATCCGGTCCTGCCACAACCCGGCCGGCACCATCGCGTCCGGATTGCGCGCTTCCAGCCGGACGAACGCGATGCCCAACGCAACGCACAACGCGAACGCACTCACGATGACCGGACTGCGCCACCCCAGCGCACTGATCTCGGTCGACGCGAACGTGAGCGCCGCCAGCGCCAACGCACCGGTCAGTTGCGCGGGAAGATCGAGGCGCCTGCCGCCCTGCGCTTTCGTGTCGGGCGCAAACCGCCAGGTCATCCAGATACCGGCGATGCCGACCGGCACGTTTACCAGGAAAATGCTGCGCCAGCCGACTGCGGCGATGAGCAACCCGCCAGCCAGCGGCCCGGCTGCCAACGCAATGCCGCCGCCGGCGCCCCACCAGCCGATCGCGCGGCTACGCGCTGCCGCGTCGTCGAATGCGAGACGCAGCACGGCCAGCGAGTTCGGCACCAGCAGCGCGGCGCCAATCCCCTGAACGAGACGCCAGGCAATCAACGCGCCGATGGCGTGCGCGATGCCGCACCCGATCGACGACAGCGTGAAGATCGCGTAACCGGCAATGAACACGCGCCTTGCACCCAGCCGGTCGCCGAGCGCCCCCGCCATCAGCAGGGTCGCCGCGAACACGAGCGCATACGCGTTGACGACCCATTGCAGGTCGGTGAGCACTGCGCCAAACGCCGTTCGCAATGCATCGAGCGCCACGTTGACGACACTGACGTCGATCAAGACGACCGCATAACCGAGGCACGCCGCCGTTTGAACCAGCTGCGGGTGATGGGTGGATGATGTCTGCATCGGCAATCCTTCGCATTCGGAGGATTGAAGCGTAGAGGATCGCCTTCTGTGCGAATATTCCGTAAAACAGCACAGCAACCTGGAGAAAATGCACCGATGTTCGACTGGGAAAACCTGCGTTACTTCGTTGCCGTCGCTCAAGCGGGGAGTCTTTCCGCGGCCGCCAGGCGGTTGAATGTCGATCATGCGACAGTCAGCCGTCGCCTGGCCGCACTCGAATCGGAATTGAAGATGCGCGTGATCGACAGGTTGCCGCGCGCGTGCCGGCCGACCGCCGCCGGCCGGCAGATTCTCGAGTTCGCCGGGAAAATGGAGGAACACGCATTTGCGATCGAGCGCCTCGCGCTCACGGAACACCTGCCGATGCACGGCACCGTGACGATCAGCGTGCCGCCCGTGCTCGCCAACAATTTCTTCGCGAATCATCTGTATGCGTTCGCGCAATTGCATCCGGGCATTCGGCTGTCGATGGCCAGCCAGGCGCAAAGCGTATCGCTCGCCCGTCGTGAAGCGGATATCGCCGTGCGCCTGTTCCGCCCCGAGGAGCCGCAAAACGTGACGCGCAAGCTGGGCGAGATGGCTTTCGGGCTCTATGCGAGTCGCGACTATGCGCACGCGACGACGCCTGACGATTGGGCCTTCATCTGCTACGACGCGCAATTCGCGGAAATGCCGCATCAGAAGTGGCTCGAGTCGATCGCTCGAGGTCGCCGCATCGCATGCGAAGTCAGCGATATCACGACGCAGCAGGTCGCGGCCCGGACGGGCATCGGCGTAGCGGGCCTGCCCGTGTTCATGGGCGATTGCGATCCCGGGTTGCAGCGCCTGCCGTTCGACGGGGAACCGTACGCCCGCGACATCTGGCTGGTCGTGCACGCCGATCTCAGGCACTCGCCGTCGATTCGCGCGGCGATCGACTTCATCGCTGACGTGACGGGCAGGACCTTCGCACCGCACGGGCCTTCCGGGCGGTCGTGACGGCTGTCACGGCAGCCTGCGATACCGGGCGCAGCGGCCAATTGCAATGCCCGCGCCGATCGTCACCACGCCCCTTCGATGGGGACGCGCAACGTCTCCCATCCATCTGCGCGCACCCGCGAACCATCAAACCACCGCCCTCAACCACTCCAGCACATCCCCCTGCGCACTCCCCGCCACCACCGGTTCCGGCGTCAACAAGCAGTAATGCGAGCCATCCTCGACGAACCCCATCGGCGCGACGAGCACACCGCTTTCGATGTCATCGCGAACGAGATGCCACGGGCCGATCGCGACACCGAGCCCCGCGACGGCCGCCTGCAGACTGAAATAGAAATGGTCGAACATCTGCCCGCGCCCGCCCGCGGCCGGCTGGTTCGCCGCCACCGCCCATTCCTTCCACGCGTCCGGCCGTGTCCGCGTGTGCAGTCGCGGCACATCCGCCTTCAACGAACGACTGCCACGACGCACGGAAAACCACGCATCGACCTTATCCGGCCGGCAGACCGGCCCCACCTGCTCCGCGAACAGCCGCTCCGCGTGATACCCCGCCGGCCACGCAAAGTCATTGCGTCGAATCGCCATGTCGATGCCGCTGTCGAATGAAAACGGACCGCCTGCGGCAGCCAGGTGAATGTCGACGCCCGCATGCCGCGCCTGAAAATCCGGCCAGCGCGGAATCAGCCAGCGCATCAGAAGCGTCGGTTCGCACGACAGGACCCAGCGCCGCGCCCGGGCGGCCTCGGTACGCAATTCCTGCGCGGCGTGACGCATCAGCCCCAACCCGTCGTGGACGGCCTGCGCCAGCTTGCGGCCCGCATCGGTCAGGAACACACGACGGCTGCGCCGCTGGAACAGCGCGACGCCCAGGTCGTCCTCGAGCAATCGCACCGCGCGGCTGACTGCACCATGAGTCAGGCACAGCTCGTCGGCGGCACGGCTGAAATTCTCGTGACGCGCCGCCGCCTCGAAGCAACGCAACGCCATCAGCGATGGCAGGTTCGTGCGAACGGATGGTGAGTCAATCTCACCATTCTGGTCAGAAATCATCGCTTTTCCCGATGGAACATGACCCATAATATTGCGCCATCAAGCCATCAATCGCAAGGACAAGACGATGACCGAACTGATAGTTGTAGTCACCATTACCCTGCTGGCCGTGATCAGCCCGGGGCCGGACTTCGCGATGGTCACGCGCAACAGCCTGATGCTGTCGCGCCGCTCGGGCATGCTCACCGCGCTGGGTATCGGGCTCGGCGTGACGGTGCACGTGAGCTACACGCTGCTGGGCGTCGGCCTGCTGATCCGCCAGTCGCTGTGGCTCTTCAATGCCGTCAAGCTGGTCGGCGCGATCTACCTGATCTACCTCGGCGTGAAAATGCTCATGACGAAGGCCGGCAACGGGCAGACAGATGCACCGGCCGCACCGCTGTCCGACCTGGCCGCGCTGCGCACCGGCTTCCTGACCAATGCGCTGAACCCCAAGACCACGGTGTTCATCGTCAGCCTGTTCATGCAGGCCGTGCGGCCCGACACGCCGTTGATCGTGCAGATCGGCTACGGCGCGTTCATCGCCGTCGCGCATGCCGGCTGGTTCAGCCTGGTGGCCCTGTGCTTCTCCGCGACGGCCGTCCGCGATCGCCTGCTGGCGCTGCGGCACTGGATCGACCGCACCTTCGGCTGCCTGCTCGTGGGCTTCGGCGTCGCGCTTGCCATCGCGCGCGGCGGGCGCTGACTCGACACGGCGCGCCACGCGCCGATGCAACCGGCGGGCGCGCTTCGCTGGCGCGCCGGAAGCGCCACGGGTTCGCTTTAGAACGTGCGCGCGATCGTGCGGGCTTCGTCGATCGCGCGACTACGATCGACCTTTCCGTCTGGACCGAACAGGGTGCGCTCGACGACGATCCCGGTGACGTCCTTCACACCCACGAACTTGAGCCAGGTCTCCATGTACGGGCGCTGAAGATCGAATTCGGCCGCCGGCGTAAATGAGCCCGGCGACTGATAACCGAGCCCGCGCGCGTAGATCACGGCCGCCTTTTTCCCGGCCAGCTTTCCGGCGAAACCTGTGCCGTCGAACGTGAACAGCACGTCCTTCTGCGAAATCGCATCGATCAGGTGCTTGAGTTTGTACGGAATGCTGAAATTCCACAGCGGCACGCCGAACAGGAACTTGTCCGCTTCGTGGAACGGTGCCGCGAGCTGCTCGATCCGTTGCCATGCCGCCGCCTGAGCCGGCGTCAACGCCTTGCCGCTCAGTCCCGCATATTTCGCGGCCAGCGCGGCTTCGTCGAATTCGGGTATCGCCAGATTCCAGATGTCGAGCTTCTGTATCGCGTGATCGGGATGGGTGTGCCGGTACGCATCGAGAAAGGCATTGCACACGTCGATGGATGCCGAATAGTCCTTGTTGGGTGAGCCTTCGATATAGAGCACGCGTGTCATGAAACCGGTCCTTGCCGAAAGTGACGGCGACGCGCGGGATGCGCCGTCGCCCACTGCACTTCGCAGCCTATCGGATCGACCTATAATCCGGAAACGATATGAATTGATCGAATTAACCCGAATTGGTGATCAATGAACCCGCCCCTCGACACGTCACTGCTTCATACGTTCGTCGCCATCGCCGACGTGCGTAGCTTTACCGGCGCAGGTCGCAGGCTGAATCTCAGCCAATCCGCAGTCAGCGCGCAGATCGCTCGTCTCGAGGAGCAGGTCGGCCGGGCGCTGCTCGCCCGCAACACGCGCAGCGTCACGCTCACCGAGCATGGCCAGACGCTGCTCGGCTACGCGCGCGCGATGCTCAATCTGAGCGAGGAAGCGAGGACGAGGCTGGGCACCGGCAACGCAGTCGATGTCACGCTGCGGATCGGCGCATCGGAGGATGTCGCGGGGGGCTGGCTTCCCGACGTGATGCGCCGCCATGGCGCCGCGCGGCGCGGCTTGCGGCTGAATCTGACGGTCGACATCGGCGACAGCCTGTTTCAACGCCACGCAAACGGCGAGTTCGATCTCGTGATCGGTAGCCGGTGCGCGCACACGGGCCAGGGCGCGACGTTGTGGCGAGAGCCGCTCGTCTGGGCGTTTGCGCGCCACGAGCCGCTGCCGGAAGGCGATGTGCCGCTCGCGTGCTTCCCCGATCCGTGCCCGTACCGCGGCGCGGCCATCAAGGCGCTCGCGCTGGCCGGCATGCGCTATTTCATCGCATGCGAAAGCCCGAGCGTCACGGGCATCCGCACGTTCGCTCGCGCCGGCATCGCGATCGCACCGGTGCCGCGCAGCGCGATCGACGACACGCTCCGCGAGCTGGGCGTGTCCGAAGGCTTGCCGGCGCTGCCGGACATGGAATTCGTGATGATGCATGACGCGGGAATGCCGGCCGCCGTCGAATTCGCCGCGACGCTTGTCGATGAAGCCGCCATTCGCAACGGGGCAGGCGTGCGCAGCCGGCCCTAGCGGGCATCCGTCACCGCCGAGGTTCGATCCGGACAACTCCCCCGCGCATGCGCCTTCGACCACACCGGCGCGCTGCTTGCGAGACAGCCGCTCGCCGGTCGCGGTGAGTCGCCGGTCTCAGCGCTTCGCGCTCAATCCCGCCCGCACGCCCGCCGGTTCCCGGCTGCGCCCGAGCAGCGCCGCCAGCGACAGATCCGCGAGCTTGCCGAACGGCGCGCGCAGCAGGCTCGGCAGGTTCCAGCGCCCCAGTACGAACACGCCCTTGGCATGGCTCATCGCGCGGAATCCCTCGATGCCGTGATACGCGCCCATCCCGCTCGGACCGACGCCGCCGAATGGCAAGTCTTCCTGCGCGACATGCAGGAGCGTGTTGTTGATGCCGACGTTGCCCGACGTGGTGCGCTTGAGCAACGACTCGCAGTCGCTGTCCTGCGCGCCGAAGTAATACAGCGCGAGCGGCCGCGGACGCGCATTCACGTAGTCGACGACTTCGTCGATCGTGCGATACGTGCGCACCGGCAGGATCGGCCCGAAGATCTCTTCCTGCATGACGGTCGTATCGTCGCCGGCCCCGACGATCAGCGTGGGCGCGAGCGTCCGCTTGCGGGTGGCCGCCTGCTGCGGGTTCACGCCCGCCTCGATCACGCGCGCGCCCTTGCTGCGCGCTTCGTCGACGAGACTTTGCAGGCGATCGTAGTGACGGTCGCTGACGATCGACGTGTAGTCCGGGCTCGTCGGACCGTCCGGGTAGAAGCGCGCGACGGCCGCATCGTATTGCGCGACGAACGCGTCCAGGTCGTCTTCATGCACCAGCGCATAGTCAGGCGCGACGCAGGTCTGCCCGCCGTTCGACAGCTTGCCGAACACGATGCTGGACATCGTCCGGCCATCGACATGCCCTCTCGCGACGATCGCCGGGCTCTTGCCGCCGAGTTCGAGCGTCACCGGCACCAGATTGTCGCTGGCCGCCTTCATGACCTTGCGGCCCACCTGCGTGCTGCCGGTAAACAGCAGGTGGTCGAACGGCAAGCCGCTGAAGGCGGCGCCGACTTCCGGGCCGCCGAGCACGACCGCGACTTCTTCGCTCGGGAAGGTTTCCGCGAGCATCCGGCGCATCACCTCGCTGGTGCGCGGCGTCAGTTCCGACGGCTTGAGCATCGCGCGGTTGCCCGCGGCCAGCGCGGTGGCCAGCGGAATGAACGTGAGCGCGAACGGGTAATTCCACGGCGCCATCACGCCGATGACACCCAGCGGCTGGTACTCCACGCGCGCGTGCCCGGCCCGGTAAAAGATCCCGACGTGCCGGCGCTGCGGCTTCATGAAGCGGCGCAGGTTGCGCGTCAGGTAGTCGATCGCCTGGATCACGCCGACCAGTTCCATGATCGCGGTCTCGTGTCGCGAGCGATGCCCGAAATCGGCGCTGACCGCCTCCTCCACTTCGCTGCGATACGCGAGCACCACGGCGCGCAGCCGCGCGAGCCGGGCCTTGCGCTGCTGCACGCTCGGCGGCCCCTCGCTGACGAACGCGTCGCGCTGGCGGGCCAGCAACGCCGCCGGGTCGAAGCTCGAGCTGGATTCTGCGGAAACGGCCATGGTGCACCTCACGAGGTTGCGTCGATGTAGACACTGTCAACTTGCATGCGGCGGATCATAGGCTCACAATGTGTTCCCTGTCAACATAGGAGCAACGCGATGTCGTCGGATGGGGCTGCGGACGCCGGGCAAAAGGCTTATCACCACGGGGATCTGCGTCGCGCGATCATCGAAACGGCGCTCGACACGCTGCAGGAGCAACAGGGCTGGCAGTTCACGCTGCGCGAAATCGCGCGGCGCGCGAACGTCAGCCATTCGGCGCCGTACCGGCATTTCCCGGACAAGGCAGCGTTGCTGCACGAGCTCGCGCTGATCGGCTTCGATCGGCTGAACGAAGACCTCGCCACGTCCGTCGATCCCGCAGCGGACGCACCGGACGTGCTGCGCGCGCTCGCTTACGCCCATCTCGCATTCGGGCAGCGCAACCCGGATCTCTATCGACTGATGTTTGCCGCGGATGCCGGCGAACCCACGGACATCCATCTCGATCCGCGCGTGCAGGCGCCGTTCCTGCTGGTCGTCGACATCCTGGAACACGGCCAGCGCGCCGGCACGATCCGCCCGCGCCCGGCGCTCGGCCAGGCGACCGCCTGCTGGGCGCATCTGCATGGCCTGACGATGCTGGCGATCGACGGGCGGCTGGTGCGCGAGAAGGTCGGCGATCACGCGATCGAAGATGCGCTGACCACCTTGCTGGACGGTCTCGTGCTGCCTGCGAACCCCGCGCGGGCGGCGAAAACGAAAAGGCCTTGACCTTCAACTTTGCTTAAAGGTTATGGTTTGCCTCGGCAGCGTATCGAGGCCATGGGTATCGGTACTGCCATCCGACAATCCGGCGGCGCGTCGACGACGTCCGCCCGTGGCCGATGAAAGGGAAACCGCACCATGAGCAAGCGCATCCTTCACGTGGTCAGCAACGTCGCGCACTACGCCGATCCGTCGCAACCGACCGGCCTGTGGCTGTCCGAGCTGCCCCATGCCCATCACATCTTCGCGGCGCAAGGCTATGAGCAGCGGCTGGTGAGCCCCAAGGGCGGCGTGTCGCCGCTGGAGCCGCGCTCGCTCAAATGGCCGCACGCCGACGCCGCCGCGAAAGCGTGGCGCGCCGACAAGGCGAATGAAGCGCTGCTGGCCACCACCGCGCGCCCCGACGAGATCGATCCGGCCGATTTCGATGCGATCTACTTCACCGGCGGCCATGCGGTGATGTGGGACTACCCGGACGATGCGGGGCTGCAGCGGCTCACGCGCGAGATCTACGAGCGCGGCGGTGTCGTGTCGTCGGTCTGCCACGGCTACTGCGGACTGCTGAACACGACGCTGTCGGACGGCTCGCTGCTGGTGGCCGGACGCCGGATCACCGGCTACTCGTGGGTCGAGGAAATCCTGGCCGGCGTCGCGAAGAAGGTGCCCTACAACGTCGAGGAGCAGATGCAGCAGCGTGGCGCGCGCTACGAGAAGGCGCTGCTGCCGTTCACGTCGTACGTCGTCGTCGACGGCCGGCTCGTGACCGGCCAGAATCCGCAATCGGCGAAGGCGACCGCGGAACAGGTCGTCGCGTTGCTGTGATGTGATGCGCCGGCGCGCCGCCGCTAGGCGCGGGGCGACCGGCGGCGCACGACCGCTTCGTCACGATCGGCGGCGGCAGTATCAGCCTCGCCGCCGTCCGCCGCACTCCCCGGCGGGATGCGCGACAGCAATCGCTTCGCATGGGTTGCACAATCGACCGACTCCGGTTTCGCGGCGATTTCAGCGATCAGCGCCACGATCTGCACCTTGCTTTGCGCCAACCGCGCCTCCAGCGCCTCGATGTCCCGCACCTTGCCGCACAGCGCGTCCAGCAACGAAGCGCAGGGCCACTGTGCGAGGTCGGCCGGCATCAGCGCGCGAATCTCGTCGAGACTGAAATCCGCCTTCTGCGCGGCCGTGATCAGGTCGAGCACCGTCACCGCTTCCTGCGGATACGTGCGATAACCGTTCGCTTCGCGCTCGACGAGCGTCAACAGACCGATGCGTTCGTAAAAGCGGATGCGCGAAGGAGTAAGGCCGGTACGTTCCGCCAGTTCCCCGATCTTCATGTTCCGATACTCCCCGGCCGGATCGCGTCCGGCCATCTGCCCCGTCGTGACTGTCTGTTGTCTCCTGATGTTGATTCGCAATCCGATCTTTATCGGCTTCCTGTCGAATGGCGAGCGGACGATGCGCGCTCAAATCACTTCGAATCGCAACCCCGCATGGCGCACCAGGCGCTCGATGTAGCGTGCGTCGAACATCGTCGCGGGCGTCCAGAAGCCGCCGCCGCGGCCGGTCTTGACGCCGTCGCCGACGCAATCCAGCGCGAGACTGATCGCGGCCTGGCCGAGCATCTTGCCGGTGGAGCCGTAGCCGGGATCGCGGTCGCCGGTGACTTTCACGCGCAGGGTCTTCCCGTCGTCGGTGCGGCCGAAGAAGCGCAGATCGTAGCGGCCGGCCAGCTGCGCCGCGGCGCTCGGCCCCTCGCCGGGCTTCGGCAGCAGGAAACGCTCCATCAGGCCGCGCACCGGCTTGATGACGACACCCACCATGAACGCGCCGAGACCGGCCACCATCGTCACCGCGGTCAGGCGGCCCTTCAGGCCCGTGCCCGTCATCACCGCTTCGTCATACGTGAAGCGGCTGCCGTACGCGTTGCCGGCAAGCGCATTGGAGCGATGCACGACACGCTCGTTGATCGCGGCCATCACGAACGGCGCGATCCACGCGTCGAAGTCGCGATCGAATGCGGCGGATCGCACCGCATGCTGGCGGGTCGTGAAGCCATGCCCCTTCGGGCACAGCGAATAAGGATCGAGCAGTTCCCTGCGCAACGCGGGATCGGCCGCCGCTTCCCGGACGACGTTGATCACGCTCGCCACGGTGCCGCCCGACGCGCCGCCCTTCAGCGTTTTCACCCGCATCTTCACCTGCGCGGCCGGTACGCCCCACTGCTGCCGCGACTGTTGCTGCAGGAAGAACACGCCCATGTCCGACGGCACCGAATCGAAGCCGCAGCAATGGACGATGCGCGCGCCGGATTGCCGGGCCGCGGGCTCGTACCTGTCGATCATCCGCTTGATCCATTGCGTCTCGCCGGTGAGGTCGCAGTAGTCGGTGCCGGTTTCCGCGCAGACCCTGACCAGCGGCTCCCCGTAAAGCGCATAGGGGCCGACGGTGGACACGACCACCCGCGTCTGCGCGCAGAGCGTGCGAAGCTGCGCGTCGTCGGCCGCGTCGGCGACGATGATCGGCACCGACTGGCCGGCCGCGCCCAGCATATCCCTGACCTGCCTGAGCTTCGCTTCGGAGCGGCCGGCGATGGCCCAGCGCAGCGTCTCGCCCGCGCCGGACAGGTACTCGGACAGGTAGCGGACGAGGATCTGCCCGACGAAACTGGTGGCGCCGAATACGACGAGATCGTGGGTCGGACGGGTCATGGGCGATTCCTTCGGCGCGGGCGTGCCGCGAAGTGGCGTGGCGTCAGCGTGGCTTTCCGGGTTCATCGAAGCCCTTCAAGGGGGTCGGCAGGTTCAGCACCAGCTGCGCGTCCTTCACCACGTCGAGACGCAGGATGGTGGACGCGCCCAGCCCGTCGAGCAGCTGGCTCAGCGGGCCGCCGTGCCGCACGAGCTCGACGTTGCGCGGCAGCAGGCGCTGGGCGAACGATAGCGCATTCGTCTGCACGAATGTCTGATGCCATTCGCCGTCGATGCGGTTGATCATCGTCGACGTGCCCATGTGCGACTGCGACGCGACGTGGGTCTGCTCGGGCATCGGCACGCTCAGGCTCAGGTCCGGCCGGCCGCCCGGGCCGGCAATGCGGGCGCTGGCGGTGGCGCCGAGGTTCACGTCGATATCGGCGAGCCACTTGGGCAGCTGATAGCCGTGCACGCCGCGCACCCGCGCGATTTCCGTGGTGACCGGCAGCGCCAGCACGTGTGCGAAGAAGCTCCGGCGCCGCATCGAGTCGATCAGCTCGAGCGCGTGCGACCCGGTCGCGCCGGGCCGCCGGATCACCACCGCGACCGACACTTCGTCATACGGATCGTTGTCGCACACCGAATACGAGAAGAAGGTCAGCGCGACCAGCCCGTATCCGGGGAGCGCGCGCAGCGGTTCGAGCGGCACCGGCAGCGTGGTCCGCAGGCGTTCGAGCGGCGCAAGGAACAGCAGCTGAATGCTGCTGGAACGGTAGTAGAAATTCGGCGCCCAGGTCGGACCGACCCGCGACGCGACCTGACGCTTCGGAATCCGACGGAAAAAGTCGATGTTCCCCGCCGCGGGATCGCGCGCCACCTCGTCGAGGTCAGGGTTCATCCGGAACCGGTCGTAGTACCCGCCTTCGGGCACGTCGACCTTGTGCGGACCGAATTCGACCTGTGTAAAACGCCTGTCCATGTTCGTTGCCTCTCGTCGATGATCGACCGTGGCAGGCAACACCCGATGCCCGCTGACTCACCGCCGTCAGCAAGCACTCTAAGATTTAAGTCAACTTTAAGGTCAAGGCCCCCAGTAGAGGGGCACGTCGGATTGCGTCCGGGCAACCGGCAGGCGCTCGCCACGCCGGCGCCGGATCATTTGGCGATCGTGCGACGGCCCTTGCCGGGTGTCAGCACCTCACCCGGACTGCGCAACCGGTCCATCACCCAGCGCGTGCGCTCCGAGCAGTTCAGTTCGGTCGGCCGGTTCTTGATGCTGTCGATCGCGACGCGCAGTTGCGCCTTGTTCTCCTTGAGGCGCTTCTGCATCGCGTCGATCTCGGCAACTTTCCGTTCGAGCGCCTCCACCAGCCCGTCATGCTGCCAGTTGCCGGCTTTCAACGGCAGCAGATGGCGGATCTGCTCCAGCGAGAATCCGGCGCTCTGCGCGCCGGCGATGATCTCGAGCATCCACACCGCGTCGTCGCCGTAGTCGCGATAACCATTCGCGCCGCGCTCGACGGCCGTGAGCAGCCCTTCAGCCTCGTAGAAACGGATCCGCGAGGCCGTCAGGCCACTGAGCTTCGCGAGCTCTCCGATTCTCATACCTGCCTCTCCAGCGTGTTGACATTAAACCTAACTTTAAACCTAGAGTGAGCGCATCGCCAAGGCAGACGGGCTGCGGATGCCACGGCACACGCCGCACCGGCCTGGCGACCCTCGCGAACGGCAGGACCGTCACGGATCGATATCGCCCACCGAACAGGAGCAGACATGGGATACGTCACAACGAAGGATGGCGTCGACATCTTCTACAAGGACTGGGGGCCGCGCGACGCCCAGGTCATCTTCTTTCATCATGGCTGGCCGCTCAGCGCCGACGACTGGGATGCGCAGATGCTCTTCTTCCTCGCCCAGGGCTATCGCGTGATCGCGCACGACCGTCGCGGCCACGGGCGCTCCAGCCAGGTGTGGGACGGTCATGACATGGATCACTACGCGGACGACGTCGCCGCGGTCGTGAATCATCTCGGCGTGCAAGGCGCCGTTCATGTCGGCCATTCGACCGGCGGCGGCGAGGTGATCCACTACGTCGCCCGTCACGGCGAAGACCGCGTCGCCAAGGCCGTGCTGATCAGCGCCGTTCCGCCGCTGATGGTCAAGACGGACAGCAATCCGGGCGGCCTGCCGAAAGAGGTGTTCGACAACCTCCAGGCGCAACTCGCGGCGAACCGCGCGCAGTTCTACTACGACGTGCCGGCCGGCCCGTTCTACGGCTACAACCGCGACGGCGCGAAGCCGTCGCAAGGCGTCATCTGGAACTGGTGGCGGCAGGGCATGATGGGCAGCGCGAAGGCCCACTACGACGGCATCGTCGCGTTCTCGCAGACCGACTTCACCGAAGACCTGAAAAGCACCACGATTCCCGTTCTCGTGATGCACGGCGACGACGACCAGATCGTCCCGTATGCGGATTCCGGGCTCCTGTCGGCGAAGCTGGCGAGGAACAGCACGTTGAAGACGTATGCCGGCTTCCCGCATGGCATGCCCACGTCCAACGCCGAGACGATCAACGCCGATCTGCTCGCGTTCATCCGCGGCTGAACACCGACAGCGCCACCGCGGCCTTCAGTTGCCATCGCGGCTGAAGGCCGTCTCCTGCCACGCTCGAACGCAGCTAGTCGATCCCGCGAAGAAAGTCGGGAACCGCTTCACCGATCGAGGCAAGATAGCCGGCCATCGCGCCAGCGACCTTGCGCACGGCGGGGCGTGCCGTCATCCGCTCACGCCACGCGAGCAGGCGGGGCGTTTCGTCCGTCATCGGTGCGCCCTTGCGCGCGCCGAACAACTGCGCCATGTAGAACGCGATGTCGGCATAGGAATACGTTCCAGCCAAAAACTCGCGATCCGCCAGCACGTGCTCCATGCGCCGATAGTATTCGGCCGCCGCGGCGCGCGCAGCCTGTGCCGCCGGATCGTCCGGCGTCTCCTCCAGCCCCATCAGCCGGACGACGTGCGGAAAATAGATTTCGTCGCTGCAGTGCTCGAGCTGACGCGCGATCGCGCGCGCCGCCGGACGGGCTGGCCATAGTGCGGGATCGGGCCGCAGATCCTCGAGATACTCGAAGATCTGCGTGGAATCGAAAAGCGCCAGATCGCCGTCGATCAGCACCGGCACCTGCCGCTTCGGGTTGATGCGCAGCACGTCCGGATGCTTGGGATCGTAGCCGCGACGCTGGCTGAACGGCACCATCACCAACTCGAAGTCGATGCCCTTCTCGTGCGCCGCGATCTCGACCTTCGCCCCGAACATGCTCAGTGGCCCGGAAATGATCTTCATCGTTTGATCCCTCGTGATGTCATGCTGCGTCACCCGCGTCGATGAAACGGATCGGGAATGCGCGAAAGCATAAGTCGGATAACATGACACCTCATGTCAGGTATTTGAGGGAACGTGTCGCTCATGAAAGCGAGCCGCCTGTTGTCGATCATGATGATGCTGCAGGCGCGCGGCCGGATGACCGCACCGGCGCTCGCCGAAGCGCTGGAAGTGTCCGAGCGCACGATCCTGCGCGACATCGACCAGCTCTCCACGGCCGGCGTGCCGATCTGGGGCGACCGCGGCCGCAACGGCGGCTTTCAGTTGAGCGACGGCTGGCGTACCGATCTCACCGGGCTCACCGAGCACGAAGCGCACGCGCTGATTCTGGCGGGCTTGCCTGGGCCGGCGAGAGAACTGGGCCTCGACGGCATGGCGACTTCCGCGCGGCTGAAGATGATCGCCAGCCTGCCGCCCGGCTCGCGCGAGCACGCCGATCGCGTCGCCAGCCGGCTGCACGTCGACACCGTCGACTGGTACCGCGCGCAGGAAACGCCGGCATTCCTGCGTGAAGTGGCCGATGCGGTGTGGGGTTCGTACCGTATCGACGTGAAGTATCAGAGCTGGCGCGGCGTGTCCCGCCGCGCACTCGAGCCGCTCGGCCTCGTGCTCAAGGGCGGCGCGTGGTACCTGGTCGCCAAGGTGGTCGGCAAGCCCGGCGCACTCACGTTCCGGCTCGCGAATATCCTCGAACTCGATGCATCGCGCCGCCGCTTCAAGCGTCCCTCGCGATTCGACCTCGCGACGCACTGGCGCGACGCGATGAGCCGGGTCGAAGCCGACCTCGATCGGCTGAGCGCCCATATCGCCGTGTCGCCGCGCGGCGAAACCTGGCTGGTCAACGCGCGGATCAAGGCCGCGCCTGTCGCGCCGGAAGCAGGCACCACGGAGGTGCCGCCGGGATGGAAGGCGTTCCTGATGCCGATCGAATCGATCGAGCACGGCGCGCGGAAACTGCTGGGGTTCGGCGCGCACGTGAAGATTCTCGGGCCGCAGGCGCTCAAGGATCAATTCATCGACGAGTTGGCGCAGGTGAAGGCGCTTTATCAGATCGGTGACGATTGACGCATCGCCTTGCGCACCGACGTGGTCACGACGATTCGAAACAATGGAACCGTTGAGTCTTCATCAAGTTTGAAGTCGCGCGTTTCAATGCAACGGAGGTTTCGCGGGCAGAGCCGGATGATTCTCTCGCGTCGACGCGGCCGTCATCCGCATCGAGCCGTGCGCGTAAGACGACGTCGGCATCTGAACGCCGCATCGGCACACTCAGATCTCGTCGGAAAACTCGTCGAGAAAGCGCTGCAATCGATCGCGGCGAACGATCGCCAGACGCGTACCGGTGACGGTCTGAAAACCGGTTGAAAGCCTCAGCAGTTTCGTGCGGAAGTGATCGATCGCGAATCGCGTGTCGTCGAGTTCCCGTGCCGATGCGTGCGGATCGGCCGGGTCATACAACGCGCTGCCCAGCCGGCCCGCGACATAAAAACAACGCGCGACGCCCACCATGCCGATCGCATCGAGCCGGTCGGCATCCTGCAGCACCTTGGCTTCAATCGTCTTCGGCGCGACGCAGGCCGAAAAACTGTGCGCCTCGACCGCGTGCGCAACCGCGTCGATCTTCGCATCCGGCCAGTCCAGCGACTTCAGCACCTGCCGTGCCTTTTCGGCCGACAGCCGCGATGCCTGCGCGCGAAGCGGGGAATCTTTCTCCACCGCCACGCAGTCGTGCAGCAGTGTCGCAGCAAACAGCACCTCGGCGTCGCCACCCTCCTTCGCCTGGATGGCAGCCGCGTTCTTCCACACGCGTTGCAGATGCGACGTGTCGTGGGCGCCATCGCCGTTGGCATCGCGCCAGTACGCCAGCAAGGTGTGGGCCAGATCCTGAAAGGGTGCGAACGCAGGGAGAGTCATCGGGGAAAGCGGTCGAGGTCGGGGTGCCGATTATCGCCGCAAGCGACGCGGCATACGATCCGCCATCCGTTCCGCCCGTGATTCCGGCCTGTCAAGCAAACCGTTACCTCCGGCGGAACCCGGTTGGCTTATAGTGCGGGTTGCCCATTCGACGAGGAGCGCTGCAATGACACTGCTGGCCACTGGTCCGTTTGAAGTGAAGCTGAATCCGGAATCCCTGAGTGCCGTCGCGGAACAGACCGGGCTCGGCCGCATGTCGCTGGACAAGCAGTATCACGGCGACCTGGAAGCCGTCAGCCAGGGAGAGATGCTCGCGTTTCGAAGCAGCGTCCAGGGCTCCGCCGGCTATGTGGCGATGGAAACCGTGCAAGGCGCGTTGGGCGGCCGCAACGGCAGTTTTGTCCTGCAGCACAGCTCCACCATGACGCGCGGGCAGCCGCAGCAGTCGATCACCGTCGTGCCCGATTCCGGCACGGGAGAATTGCTGGGGCTCGCCGGCTCGTTGATCATCACCATCGACAACGGCCGGCATTCGTACCGCTTCGATTACACGCTGCCTGACACGCCTCGGTACACCGACTCACGGGGATGCGGCGGCTTCATCGCATCGCCGCGCCGGTGCAGTAAGCGCCCCGTGCAACATTCACCTGCCCGATACCCGGCAATTGCGCTTCGACGAAGGCAATGCCGGGTTCGCGCATGATCGTATGAATGCGTTCGAGCGCGGCGACACGTTCAACCCTCGCCGAGCCATGACACCACGGTCGCAACGCGTTCAATTCCACGCATGGCGCGCCGGCCGCACGCCGTTCAGGTAGTAGTTGCCGACGAGGTGATATTTCCACCGCACCGGATCGTGCAGCGTATGCGTGCGTGCATTGCGCCAGTGCCGGTCGAGGTTGTGCTCGGCCAGCGTCGACTGCGTGCCGGCCAGCTCGAACAGCTTCTCGCCCGCGAGCAGCGCGATTTCCGTCGTCAGCACCTTCGCCTCGCCCACCGCCACCGACGCGCGAGCGACATCGTCCTCGGTCACGTCGCCGCGCGCCGCGATCTCGTCGAGCGTACGCGCCGCGCGCTCGAGCAGCGCCTCCGCCGCATGCAGCTGGATGTGCAGATGGCCGACCTCGCGAATCGTCAACGGATCGTCGGCTGCCCGCTCGACGCCGCTGTCGACCCATGGCCGCGTGCGCGAGCGCACGAACGCCAGCGTATCGTCGAGCGCGGCCTTCGCGATGCCCGCGTCGATGGCAGCCTGGATGATCTGCGACAGCGGGCCGTTCAGCGTCGGCAGGTCCGACACGCGCTGCGCCGGCAGTACATGCGACGCCGGCACGCACACGTTATCGAGCACGACAGTGCCGCTCGCGGTGGTCCGCTGCCCGAACCCCGACCAGTCGTCGATCACGGTCAGTCCCGGCGCGGGCTGGCGAATGTACGCGAGCCACGCGTGGCCCGCGTCGTCGAGGCCGAGCACCGGCACGTAATGCGCGAACAGCGCCCCGGTCGAATAGAACTTGGTGCCGTCGACGACGTAATCGTCGCCGTCCCGCCGCACCCGCGTCTTCAGGTCGAGCACGTGCTTCGTGCCCTTCTCCGAAAAGCCGTTGCCGAACCGCTTGCCGCTCAGCACTTCCGAGAACAGGTGGCGCTTCTGCGCGTCGGTGCCGACCAGTGCGATCACGTCGACCAGCCCGAAATGATTCTGCGGCAATTGCCCGAGCGACGGATCGGCCGCCGCGACGATCTTCACCACCTCCGTCAGCGTCACGTGCGACACGCCTGCGCCGCCGTATGCCTTCGGCACGGTGATGGCCCACAGCCCCGACTGCGAGAACCATTCGATCTCGTCACGCGGCAGCCGGCGCTCCCGGTCACGCTCGGCCGCCCCTTCCGCGAGCCGCTGCGCAAGCGCATGCGCGGCCGCGATGGCCTGCGCGTCGTCGGCGATCACGCGGGCCGCCTGCGGTTGCGTATCGGCCGGCCGTTCCTGGATCGTGGCGCTCGTCTCTGACATCGGGCTCTCCTGCTGATTGACGAAAACATTCAATCTAGCAGCGCCCCGCGCGCCGGCAAACCGAGCGATTCGCACAACGATATTCCTTCGCATGACAAACGATACGGCACATCGCTCACGATAAACCGCGCGTCAGCGACGAAATCGACGCCCCGGCATCGACGCCACGCCACCTCGCCCGCGTAATGCCCGGTGACGATAACGATGTACGAATCCGTTATTGGATCGTCCGCAGCGTGCTTCCTATACTGGCCTGCCGGCATCGACGGCCCTGCCTTTCAAGGATCACCGCATGACTTCGTCTCCCGCAGCAACCGAACTTTCCACCGGCACCGACTATGACGCGCTTGCCAGCCGCTTCAGGCCGATCTTCGAACGCATCGCGGCCGGCACCGCGGAACGCGAACGCCGCCGCGAGCTGCCGCACGAGGCGATCGGCTGGCTGAAGGCCGCCGGCTTCGGCGCCGTGCGGCTGCCGGTGCGCGACGGCGGCGCCGGTGCGTCGCTGCCGCAGCTGTTCCGGCTGCTGACCGAACTCGCTACCGCCGATTCCAATCTGCCGCAGGCATTGCGCGGGCACTTCGCGTTCGTCGAGGACTGGCTGAACGCGCCGCCCGGCGCCGATCGCCAGACGTGGTTCGACCGCTTCGCGAGCGGCCAGCTCGTCGGCAATGCATGGACGGAAACCGGCGACGTGGCGCTCGGCCAGACCATCACGAAGGTGTCGGAAAAGGACGGCCGGCTCGTGCTGAACGGCCGGAAGTTCTACAGCACCGGCAGCCTGTTCGCCGACTGGATCGACGTGTTCGCGCAACGCGCGGACGACGGCAGCGACGTGATCGTCGCCGTCTCGACCGCGCAGCCCGGCGTGATCCGCGAAGACGACTGGGACGGCTTCGGCCAGACGACGACCGGCAGCGGCACCACGCGCTTCGAAGACGCGGCGGTCGACGCACGGGACGTGATCGACTTCGCGCGACGCTTCAAGTACCAGACGGCGTTCTACCAGCTCTTCCACGTCGCGACGCTGGCCGGCATCGGCCATGCGATCGTGCGCGACGCGGGCGACCTGGTGCGCCGCCGCACCCGCGTGTACAGCCACGGCAACGCCCCGCGCGCGGCCGACGACGCGCAGCTGCAGCAGGTGATCGGCGAGATCGCGTCGTGGGCCTATGCGGCCGATGCGCTCGCGTTGCGCGCCGCGCAGCCGCTGCAACGGGCCTACGAAGCGCACTTCGGCGGCGATGAGGCGGCCGAGCACGATGCGAACGTCGCGGCCGAGATCGAATCCGCGCAAAGCCAGCTCGTCGTGTCGGACCTCGTATTGCGCGCGGCGACGCGTCTGTTCGACGCGCTCGGTGCGTCGGCGACCCGCAGCACGACGGCACTCGATCGTCACTGGCGCAACGCGCGCACCGTGTCGTCGCACAACCCGCTCGTCTACAAGGCGCGGATCGTCGGGGACTGGGTCATCAACGGGCGCACGCCGCCGTTCGTCTGGCAGATCGGCAACGGCCCCGGTGCGAGTTCAAACACGAGCACGCATGCAGAGACAGGAGCCGCCCAATGAGCAAGACCATCCGCTTCAATGCCTTCGAGATGAACTGCGTCGGCCACCAGTCGCCCGGGCTGTGGGCCCATCCGCGCGACCGGTCGTGGCAATACAAGGATCTCGACTACTGGACCGACCTCGCCCGCGTGCTCGAACGCGGGATTTTCGACGCGATCTTCATCGCGGACGTGATCGGCTACTACGACGTCTACAAGGGCAGCAATTACCACGCGCTGCATCAGGCCGCGCAGATCCCGGTCAACGATCCGCTGCAGCTCGCCGCGCCGATCGCGATGGCGACCGAGCATCTCGGCATCGGCATCACCGCGTCAACGACGTTCGAGCACCCGTACACGTTCGCACGCCGGCTGTCGACCGCCGACCATCACACGAAGGGCCGGCTCGCGTGGAACATCGTCACGTCCTACCTCGAAAGCGGCGCGAAGAACATCGGCGATCACGGCCTGCGCACGCACGACGACCGCTATGCGGTCGCGGCCGAATACGTCGAGGTGCTGTACAAGCTGTTCGAGGGCAGCTGGGAAGACGGTGCGGTCGTGCGCGATCGCGACGGCCGCGTGTTCACGCATCCGGAGAAGGTGCACGAGATCGGCCACAAGGGCCGCTTCTTCGACGTGCCCGGCTACCACCTGTGCGAGCCGTCGCCGCAGCGCACGCCGGTGCTGTTCCAGGCCGGCGCGTCCGGTCCCGGCAAGGCGTTCGCCGCGCAGCACGCGGAATGCGTGTTCGTCGCCGCGCCGACGCGCCCGCAGCTCGCGCGCTACGTGGCCGACGTGCGCGCGCAGGCCACGGCCGCCGGGCGCGACGCGAGCAAGGTCCTGATCTACAACCTCGTCACCGTGATCGTCGACGAAACCGACGAGAAGGCGCAGGCCAAGTTCGACGAATACCGCAAGTACGTGTCGTACGACGGGTCGCTGGTGTTCATGTCCGGCTGGACCGGCATCGACTTCGGCCAGTACGCGCCGAACGATCCCGTCCGGCGCGTCGAAACGAATGCGATCGTGTCGGCGGTCGAGCACCTCGCCGGCGGCGACACCGCCTGGACGATCGAGGCGCTGGCGGCCTGGGGCGGCATCGGTGGCCTGGGCCCGGTGTTCGTCGGCTCGGCCGCGACCGTCGCGGACATCCTGCAGGAATGGGTCGCCGCCACCGACGTGGACGGCTTCAACCTCGCGTATGCGGTGGCGCACGAAACCTTCGAGGATGTCGTGCGTCATCTCGTCCCCGAGCTGCAGCGGCGCGGCGTGTATCCGACCGGCTATGCGCCGGGCACGCTGCGCGAAAAACTGTTCGGCGGGTCGGCGCGGCTGCCGGACGAGCATCCGGCCGCGCAGTATCGCGACATCGAGCAGGTCAAGCGCGATGCCGAACAGGTGGCTGCCTACGCGTGACGACCCTGCGTCGGCGGGTTGGCCCGCATGCGGGCCGGCCGGCTTCACGATGAGCAGGAGCCGGTGCGTCGGGCCGCCGCTCGCCCGGCACGCCGCCGCCTGATCGTCCCCTCTCCCTCACTCGACACCCGATGCGGGCGCTGCTTCCGCGCTCGTCCATCGAGCGGGCGAACCTTGCGGCTGCGGCCACCAACGACGACGCGCGCACTCACCATGCGCGCGTATCCCTGACGATGAGCGACCTCGACCGCGCTCAAGCAGCGCCGTCGTCGTCGATGTCACGCGCCGTCGGCTCATAACGCACGATCAGCAGGAACACGATCGGCGTGGCAGCGCTGATCGCGACGATCCAGAACATGTCCGTGCCGAGCCGCGCCTGCAGGATCGGCAGCACGAACAGCGCGAGCGCCTGGCCGATGCCGCACAGCGAACGCCCGAAGCCGACGCCCGTGCCGCGGATCGCCGCCGGATACGACAGCGTCGGGTAGATCATCATCTGCGCGCCGGGCCCGAACCCTTCGGCGAACAGCCAGGTGCCGAGCATCAGCAGCACGAAGCCGATCGCGAGCGCGCCATGCGGATGCCCTGCCAACGCGAGCGCCACGAGCGCGACGAACTGGAGCGCGAATCCCGCGATCGCGACATGACGCGACGCATGGCGATGGGCCAGGCGCATGCCCAGCAAGCCGCCGGTGAACGCAAACAGCACGTTCAGCGCCAGCGACGCCGCGATCGTTTCGAACACGCCCGCGCCGAGAAACTGCGACAGGATCGACGGCAGGAAGAACGCGATCGCCGTGTATTCGAACGGGATGCACAGGTTCATCACGCTGGCGACGATCGTGCGCCCCAGGTACGGCCGCTGGAACAGCACGCGAATGCGCACGGGCGGCTGGCTCGGCGCGCGCCGGGCGTCCTCTGCTTCGTGTGCATGAATCCCGTACGACTCGCGCAGAATCCGCGCGGCGTTGGCCAGGTCACCCTGGTTCGCGGCCCACAGCGGCGATTCATTCATGAACCGGTTCCTGAACAGAATGATGACGAGGGCGGGCACCGCGCCGAAGATCAGCGACGCGCGCCACAGCCATCCCGCATGCTCGGCCGGCAGCAGGAAATACAGCCCGAAGATCAGCAGGAAGCAGACCGACGACGCCACGTACCACATCGGGCACCACGCCGCGAGCCGCGACGCCTTGTTGCCGCGGCCGTTGAACTTCGAGAATTCCGCGAGAAACGCCATCGTGACGGGCAGGTCGATACCGACACCGAGCCCCATCACGAAGCGCGCGCCGATCAGCACCCAGACGTTCGGCGCCAGCCCGGCCGCGATCGCCGCGACCACGAAAAACAGCATGTCGGCCATGAACACCTGATAGCGGCCGATCTTGTCGGTCAGCCAACCGCCGATCAGGCTGCCGAAGATCGTGCCGATCATGATCGCCGACCCGACCAGCCCGGTCAGCGCCGGTGTCAGGCCGAACTCGCGCGCCACGTCGTCGATTCCGTAGGACAGCGTCGTCAGGTCGTACGCGTCGAGAAAGACGCCGCCGAGCGCCAGCAGCACGATCATCCGGGCATGGCTGACCGAGCTGTCCACCGTGTTGATCAGGCGCGCGACGTCGCTTGCCGAGCGAATGGGTGAGGATACCGGGGTGACGGCGTTCAGATCGATCGAACTCATCGCATTCCTTAGTTTTCCGCCGAATGACCGGCGATGTCCGCATGGAGCCGGAAGTCGGGCGTATTTCGGGCGCATTGATTCGCGATCGACAGGGACCCTGTGCGGCCACGCGCCGCTCGACACGCAACGCCATCACGTACCGGCAGCAGGCATTCTGTTCTCCCGTTCCCGTTATCCCAAGCGATATAAATCGATAAATTAATCGGCGAGCGTCATTAAGTTGCTCGGCGTCCACGCTTAGCAGCAGCGCGCATGTTCAATCGCGGATTTCTTCGTTCACGGATCGCCGATGCTTCGTTACATTGGCCGGTCACCCTGCCTGTTCGCGGCACCTTGCCGCCCTTCCGGAGAATCCCCGATGAAGCTGTCCTGGTCCCGCGCGTGGCAATCCGCGGCCCTCGTCGTTGCCGCGTTCGCCGGTCTCGTCCCGGTGCACGCACGCGCCGCGACGCCCGCGGAGATCCGCGTCGACTACGCGTACTACTCACCGGAGAGCCTGGTGATTCGCCACTTCGGCTGGCTCGAAGACGAATTCAAGGCCGACCGCACGTCGATTCGCTGGGTGCTGAGCCTGGGCAGCAATCGTGCGCTCGAATACCTGAACAGCGGTGCGGTCGATTTCGGCTCCGCCGCAGGCCTCGCGTCGGTGCTCGCGCGTGCGAACGGCAACCCGATCCATACGGTCTACGTGTTCTCCCGCCCCGAGTGGACCGCGCTGGTGGTCCGCAAGGACTCGCCGATCCGCTCGCTCGCGGACCTGAAGGGCAAGAAAATCGCCGCGACGCGCGGCACCGATCCGTTCCTGTTCACGCTTCGCGCGCTGCACACGGTCGGTCTGACCCGCGACGACGTCGAGATCGTCAACCTGCAGCATCCGGACGGGCGTACCGCCCTCGCGAACGGCCAGGTCGACGCGTGGGCCGGCCTCGATCCGCACATGGCCGCGGCGCAGCTCGACGACGGCGCGCGCCTGCTCTACCGCAATGTCGCGTTCAACACCTATGGTTTCCTGAACGTCCGCGACGCATTCGCCAGCCAGTACCCGCAGGCGGTCACGCGCGTACTGAAGGTCTACGATCGCGCGCGGCAGTGGATCGTCGCGCATCCGGCCGACACCGCGCAGATCGTCGCCGACGAATCGAAGGTATCGCTGCCGGTGGCGAAACTGCAGCTGCAGCGCAACGATTTCAGCGATCCCGTTCCGGGCGACACCCAGCGCGCGGCGCTGAAGGCGGCCGCCCCCGTGCTGACGG
Organism: Burkholderia sp. Ap-955; assembly: GCF_011753045.1. NCBI lineage: Bacteria > Pseudomonadati > Pseudomonadota > Betaproteobacteria > Burkholderiales > Burkholderiaceae > Burkholderia > Burkholderia sp. Ap-955. The sequence goes on along the minus strand of NZ_VWWH01000044.1, from coordinate 26,714 downwards.
CCGAACAGCTGACCAAGCCCGGCGTCGATCCCGCGAAGATCGTCGATACGCTGATCGATCCGTCGTTCGCACGCCCACTCGTCGACGCATCGCGCTGAGGCTGCCGCCCATGACCGACACCGCTGCCCGCGACGACACGCTCGCGCCCCGTCGCCCCGCTTCGCCAGCCGCCCGCCGGCGCGATCCGCTTCGCCGGTGGCGGATCGCGGGCCTCGCGCTGCCGTTCGCGGCGCTCGCGTTGCTGGAGGTCGTCGTGCGGCAGGGCTGGCTGCCGAATCATCTCGTCCCCGCGCCGAGCGAGATTCTCGACACGCTCGCCCGCCTCGGCGTCACGCGCGTGGCGCGCCATATCGGCGCGAGTACGCTGCGGGTCGCGGCGGGGTTTGCGGCGGGCGCCGGACTCGCGCTCGTGGTCGGCGCGGCGATGGGCCTGAGCCGCCGGATCGACGCGCTGTTCGAACCGACGTTCCAGGCGCTGCGCGCGATTCCGTCGCTCGCCTGGGTGCCGGTGTTGCTGCTGTGGCTCGGCATCGACGAAGCACCGAAGATCACGCTGATCGCCATCGGCGCCTTCTTCCCGGTCCACCTCGCGGTGGTCGCCGGCATTCGCGACGTCGACCGCAAGCTCGTCGAACTCGGCGCGGTGTACCGGCTCGGTCCGTTCGCGCTGTTCCGTCGTATCCTGCTGCCGGCCGCGCTGCCGCAGATCGTCACCGGCTTGCGCACCGGCCTCAGTCTCGCGTGGATGTTCATGGTCGCCGCGGAGCTGATCGCGGCCACGCGCGGGCTCGGCTTCCTGTTGAGCGACGGCCGGGAAACCGGGCGCCCCGATCTCGTGTTCGGTGCGATCCTGCTGCTGGCGCTGCTCGGCAAGCTGACCGACGGCGCAATGGCGCGCATCGAGTCGCACTGGCTCGTTTGGCGCGACGCATTCGACCACTCGCCACGTAAAGGGTCGGCATGAGCACGCGTTCTTCCGCACACACGGCGGCGCGCACCGCGACACCGCTGCTCGACGTGCGCATCGCCCGCAAGCTTTACGGCGATCGCACGATCCTCGCCGACGTCCCGCTGCAGGTCGCGCGCGGCGAGATCGTCTGCGTGGTCGGCCCGAGCGGTTGCGGCAAGAGCACGCTGCTGCGGATCGTCGCCGGCCTCGACACCGATTTCCGCGGCAGCGTGAAGCTCGGCGGCATCGCGCTCGACGGCCCGTCCTCGCGCGCCGGCGTGATCTTCCAGGAGCCGCGGCTGCTGCCGTGGCTGTCGATCGCGGACAACGTCGGCTTTGCGGCCGGCCCGCGCGGCGGGCGCGAGCCGTCCGTCGCACGGTTGCTCGACGAAGTCGGCCTGGCCGGGGTCGCCCGGCAACTGCCGGCCACGTTGTCGGGCGGGATGGCCCAGCGCGCGGCGATCGCGCGCGGGCTGTTTGGCGAGCCCGACCTGCTGCTGCTCGACGAACCGTTCAGCGCGGTCGATGCGATCACCCGGATGCGGTTGCAGACGCTGCTGCTCGATGTCGTCGAGCGGCACCGGACGGCCGCGATCGTCGTCACGCACGATCTGGACGAAGCGCTGTATCTCGGCGATCGCGTGCTGATGTTCGCGCCCAACCCGGGCCGCATCGACGACGAGATCCACGTCGAGGTTGCCCGGCCGCGCGATCGGCGCGACCCGACGCTGGCCGTGCTGCGCGCGCGGCTGCTGGACGCATTCCAGCAGCTTCAGGATCGTGCCGACGAGACGAAGCGCGGAACGCGCGACCTTCAAGCCTCGGCCGCCTGACTTCGCGCCGGCCGATTCACGACCGGCGTCGCCCGGCCCCGATTCGGCACGCGCTCTGCACCGGAACGACGCATCCGTCATCGAATACCGGTGCGACAGGAATCGCAGTCGTATCGGAGCACCGATAGGGTGCGCGAGGAATCGCGCGCCTGCTCACCTCTCAGCGAGGTGACATGCTGCAACCCACCGACGCACTTCAACCGTGCGTATGCCGCAACTCGCCGTCGATCGTCTGCGGCAGTCGCAACAGGTTGAAGATCGGGCACAGGGCCTCGACCGCCTGATGCAGTGCACGAATCGTCTCCGGCGGTTCGGGCGAAACGATATCGAGCGTGTAGCGGAGGTTGTGCGGGAACACCGGCACATGCTCGAAACCCGGTTGCTGCGCGAGCGGATGCTGATCGCCGGTCACTTCGACCTTGATCGAATCGATTTTCAGGCCGCGCTCCGCGGCCTGAATCAGCGTGATGTGCGTCAGGCAGCTGCCCAGCACGCCGAGTTGCAACTCCGGCGACGCCGGCCCGAGGTTGTAGCCGGCGAAATCGGGCGGGCTGTCGCTGATCACCTGGAAGTCGCGAATGCGGATCTCCCGCACGCCGCTGCGGCCCAGCGCGCGCACGGTCGCTTTCAGCGGGGTGGCCTTGAGTTCCGGATTGCCGCGGGCGGCTTCTTTTTTCGCGAGCCAGGCGTCGCGCTTTTGTTCGAGATAGTCGTTCAGTGTCGTCATGTCGGGCCGATACGGTCGCAATGACTGGCCACGCATACGGCGGCCAATCGAGGGGGATCTTCATGCTATTCCCATCCGCGACCGCGACGAAACGATCATTCCAGCAAAGCAATTCGCCGTATGTGATGTCACATGGCGACACGCGCGCTCGCGAATTTGTCGACTGCCGTTCGCCCCTCGAGTTATCCACAATTTCCGTGCATAACCCTGTGGAGAACGTTCGAGAAATTTCTCGTCCGCCTTGACCGACAAGGATCGCGGCGACGCCGTGCTACGTCGCGGGCTCTGAACGCAGACAGCGTCGCATCGGGTTCGGCGATCGTCCGATCGTCGTGCTTCACCGCGCCGGTGCATGGATCGCGTCGACATCGGCAGTCAGGAAGTCCGCACCGGAAATGTGCCGCTTCGACACCGGTGCACCGCGTTGGCCATCAGTCCGACCCGACGATCCAGCTCCGGTGCCCACATCGGTGCATCAGGCGAGCGCCTCGTCACGCAGACGGAATTGCGCAACCGCCGCACTCAGCCGCGCGCCCTGTTCGTCGAGCGACAGCGCCGCGGCCGCGGCCTCCTCGACCAGCGCGGCATTGCGCTGCATCGTCTGCTCCATCTGGATGACCGCGGCATTCACCTGCTCGATACCCGACGATTGCTCCTCGAACGCGTGGCTGGTTTCGTTCATGATCGTATTGACGCGCTCGACCGCCGTGACGAGTTCGGCCATCGCCGAACCAGCCAGTGCGACGAGGCCGCTGCCGTCTTCGACACGCTGCGCGGAATGGCCGATCAGTTCGCGGATCTCCTTCGCCGCCGACGCGCAGCGCTGCGCGAGCCCGCGCACCTCGGTCGCGACGACCGCGAAGCCGCGCCCCTGCTCGCCTGCGCGCGCGGCTTCGACGGCAGCGTTCAACGCAAGGATGTTGGTCTGGAATGCGATGCTTTCGATCACGCCGACGATCCCGGAGATCCGCGTGGAACTGAGTGCAATCGCCGACATCGTCTCGACCACGCGCTGCATCGCCTCACCGCCGCGCGACGCGATGCCGGCCGCGCCTTCGACATAGGTGCGCGCATCGCGCGCATTGTCCGCGTTCTGGCGCACGGCCGCCGTCAGCTGTTCGACGCTCGCCGCCGCCTGTTGCAGCGATACGGCCTGCTGCTCGGTGCGTGCCGAAAGGTCGACGTTGCCGCTCGCGATCGTGCGGACGTCGCCGACGATCGTCTCCGTGCTCGTGCGCACCTGGCTCACGGTGTCGACGAGGCCGTCCTGCATCCGCTTCAGCGCATGCAGCAGATAGGCCATCTCGTTCTCGCCGGGCACGACGACCGTTCCGGTCAGGTCGCCTTTCGAGATCTTCTCGAACTGGTCGACCGCGAGCTTGATCGGCTCGATGATCGCCTTCGCGAGCACGCGCTGCGCAAAGAAGCCGACGACGAGTGCGAAGGCCGCGACCGCCGCCATCCCCCACACGATCCGGTGGAGTTGCACGCCGGCCGCCTCATAGCGCGCCTTTTCGCGCGCGACCTGGAACGCCTCGAGCGCATCGATCGCCTCCTGGTAGGCGGCGAACAGCTCGGGCGGCGCGGTACGTTGCGTGTCGAGGAAGCCGAAACCGTCGTCGCCGTCGAGCTGCGAGAGCGCCTTCAGGAACACGCGGTCGAGCAACGCCCGACGGCGATTCTGCAGCGTGTCGAACAGCGCCTGCTCGTCGGCGTTGCGTGCGTGCAGGCCCGCATAGGCATCCAGTTCGTCGTTGCTCTGCTTGAGGAGCGTGCGGAGTTTCGCGATCTCGTCCTTGCCCGAGCGGCCGGCGCTGATGATCTGCGCGACGTCGCTCATGCGTTCGCGCAGCACGAGCATCCGCTCGGAGCTGGTTTTCAGGTGCAGCAGTGACGCGGTGTCGTCGCGGTACATCGCCTCGAGCGAACCGTTGCCCATATAGAGGGCCGCGATGCTCGCGCCGACCACCAGCACGAGCAGCACGGTATAGCCGGCGATGGTCGCGACGAGGCCACCACGGATAGTGAGTTGTTTTCGCATGACGTTCCCTTGCGCCGGTCGGGCGCGGCCAGCGGCGGATGTGGATTCCGGATCACGAAAGACGCGCGCCGCGTCGCAACGCGGGGCGCATGGGCTGCGAACGGGTTAACGGCGGCGGGAACGGGGAGGTTTTATCTGCACGCGACGTGAATCTTGACGATTGCGACAGGCGCAGCGGCGAAGCGGTACGTGACGGGTGCGCGAAGCCGTGCCGATGATCACCCGGGCGGGAAGCAAGGCATCCTGATCACTTCGATGCACCCGGACGGGTATCTAGCCGCCGTTCGTCAGCCTCGAACGAATCTCGTCAACCGACAGGTCGCGCTGATGCGTCGCGATCTGCCATCGATTCCCCCACGGATCCTTCACCATCGCCCGCCTGTCGCCGTACGGCATGTCGGCGGGGGCTTCGAGCGGGGTCGCATCCGCTGCCAGCGCGCGCCGATAGGTCAGGTCGGCATCCTCGACATACACGTACAGGAATGCCGGCATCGGCTCACGCAGGCCATCTTCCCCGCTGATCATCACGACGGAATCACCGATCCTGATTTCCGCCGGCAGCCCCGGGCGGTACTCGCCCTGCGCGTGAAATACCGTTCGGATGAATTCGATCAGATTGTGCGGATCCGGCACGACGATCCGGGGCGTGACGGTGTGCCATCCATCGGGCTGGAACTTGGCCATGTCGGGCAGCCTCCGAAGAGATTTCCGGGGGTATTGTGCGCCGGGCTCCCTCTGGCGGCAAAGGGGCGACGCTGCGCTGCGCGGCCAGCGCCGTCAATCTCCGGGCGATCCACGCACCGCGCGCGCGATTCGCCCATCCCCCGCATCAAGCGACCGCGCAACGCGAAACCCGAGATCGTCGATTGCAAAGGTCGGATGACTGCGACGGCGATTCGTCGCAAGGCAGCCCCGTTCGACATCGGCCCAGCCCCCGCCGCGAAACACGCGATACGAACCATAGACCGCCGGGTCGTACTGATCCGCGCACCACTCCCACACGTTGCCCAGCATGTCGTGCAGCCCCCAGCCATTGGGCTGTTTCCGGCCGACGTCGTGCGTGCGGCCGCCGGAATTGTCCCGGTACCACGCGATGGCATCGAGTTCGCCATACCTCGAGCCCTGCGTTCCCGCGCGGCAGGCGTACTCCCACTCCGCTTCGGTGGGCAGCCGGTAGCCGTTGCTGCCCGGAATCGGGGAGGCGCTCGTGCCGTCTTCGCCGATTTCGTAACCGCAAGGTAGACCGTCGGCCGTCGACAGCCGGTTGCAGAACCGGACGGCGTCGAGCCACGATACGTTTTCCACCGGGCAATGCGCTCCGCCATGCGACGACGGCGACAGGCCCGTTACCGCCGCATATTGCGCCTGGGTCACCGGATAGCGGCCAATCGCAAAGCGTTGCAATTCGACGCACCAGGTGCGGCCGATCCGGTCGTCCCTCAATGCGATGGTCCCGGCGGGAACCTGCACCATCGGCAGATCGAGTGTTTCAGACAGATATTCGATGTTCTCCACGCTGCCGCACCTCATTTACGAAGACAGCCTGACGGAACCGGCTTCGTTATAAGCCACGATGTTCAACCCTTCCGTCGCGGCCGGCGCGACGAGCGTCGATTTTCCGGACGCGATCTTGCCGCATACCATGTGGAGCAACACGGCATCGTCCGATGCGGTCGCATGAAATGATTTCGCTGTCTGCATTTCCAGGCTCTCCCTCGAACGCCCAGAAAGCGAAAAACCCGCCTTCCGGGCGGGTTTTGACGATATCCATTCAGTCGATCGCTATCCCGCCGGCAACATTGCGGCGCAAATGATCGAACGGGTTTGCGAATGGGTCATGGGCGCCAGAATAACCAACTAACCGATGGCGAGCAAGCGGGTTGGAAGCGGTGCAATTCAACCTGCGTGCGTGAAACCGGTACACCAGCCGGAAATGAACAGGGCGTTCCGTGGTGTCTGCGCGCCGCCATCCATTCAGATATGGATGGGTTCGACAGGGCCGACTACGCGCGTCCCCTCTTCCTACGACATACAACCGCGCGGCCGCATGTTTAACTCATGCCGAGCCGGATCGGGCGCATTCCGAATCCGGGCGGCGCGCACCTTGAATTTTCACGAAGCCAATCAACGCTTCGATGATTTCCGATGTGCTTGACGCACTGCTTGTGTACAGCGATCACGAACCGGCTATCGACGTGTGAACCAACGCGCGCGTCGCTGCCGCATCCGTTGCTCTCCAAGTGAGGATTGCCGACGCATCGCCATGTCAACAATGACTGGAACCCGAATGGTGAAAAACACCGAACACGTGAATTTCCACAGCGCGATCGCCCCTGCGCCGGCAGCCAATGCGCCGCTCGAGTACCCGCTCGCATGCGCCTGATCTGTTTTCCCTATGCGGGCGGTTCGGCCGCCGTCTATCGTGCGCTGCAAGCGTCGTTGCCCGGCATCGAAGTGCACCGTCATGAACTTGCAGGCCGAGGCATCCGCCTGTCCGAGCCTGCCGTACGAGACATGACGACGCTGGTCGACACGTTGCTGTGCGACCTGGACAACTGCTTCGATCGTCCCTTCGCCCTGCTCGGACACAGCATGGGCGCGGCCATTGCCGCCGAACTGGCGCTGCGGCTTCCCGCCCACGCACGACCGAACCTGCGGCATCTGTTCGTGAGCGCGCGTGCCGCACCGGGCAAGGAGCGCCACGATCGGCGCATGCAGGCGCTGGACGACCGTGCCTTCATCGATGCGCTGCGCGAGATGGGCGGCACACCGAAGGCGGTGCTGGACAACAGCGAACTGATGGCGCTGCTGATGCCGGCGCTGCGTGCGGATTTCACGCTGATCGAAAACCACCGGCCCGTGCCCGGGCCCAGGCTGGCGGTGGATATCACCGCATTCGCGGGCCGGGGGGACAACGAGGTCCCTGTCGATGCCGTTGCGGGCTGGGGCGCCGCGACGACCGGGCGCTTCGATTTGCACGTCATCGAAGGTGATCATTTCTTTTTGAGAAACGAAATGCGGACGATGGCCGGCATCATCGCGGCCCGCCTGCGGCGCGCGGAACACGCCGCGCCGAGCGCACTGCAGGCATGACGGGCCGATCCTCGCGATCGGCGTGCCGGCCGGTGCCGTGATCGTCGAATGAAAAGGCCCGCGCGCCTGATCCGCTCCCATGCCGGAGCCGCGGGCCGGTCAAGCAAGCCGGGAGGCCGCGTCGCTTCCCGGCGCGCGATACTTGGAGTGCCATTGTGCAACGTAATCGAAAGCGAATCCTCGTAACAGGTGGCGCGGGTTTCCTCGGTTCGCATCTTTGCGAGCGTCTCGTCGAACTCGGTCACGACGTATTGTGCGTCGACAACTATTTCACCGGCACGAAGCAGAACGTGGCTGCGCTGCTCGGCAACCCGAACTTCGAGGCGCTGCGCCACGACGTCACCTTTCCGTTGTACGTGGAGGTGGACGAGATCTACAACCTCGCCTGCCCGGCTTCGCCGATCCACTATCAATTCGATCCCGTGCAGACCACCAAGACCAGTGTGATGGGCGCGATCAACATGCTGGGGCTCGCCAAGCGCACGCATGCGCGCGTTCTGCAAACCTCGACGAGCGAGGTGTACGGCGACCCCGATGTGCATCCGCAACCGGAGAGTTACCGGGGCAACGTCAACCCGCTCGGGCCGCGCGCCTGCTACGACGAAGGCAAACGTTGCGCGGAGACCCTGTTCTTCGACTATCACCGCCAGCAGAACGTACGCATCAAGGTGGTACGCATCTTCAACACGTACGGGCCGCGCATGCATCCCAACGACGGCCGCGTGGTGTCCAACTTCATCGTGCAGGCGCTGCGCGGCGAGGACATCACGCTGTATGGCGACGGCAATCAGACCCGGGCATTCTGCTATGTCGACGATATGGTCGACGGCTTGATCCGGATGATGGCCACGCCCGCGGACCTCACCGGCCCGATCAACCTCGGCAATCCGCACGAGATCGCGGTCAGCGAACTGGCGCAGATCATCTTGCGCCTGACCGGCTCGAAGTCGCGGCTCGTCTTCCGTCCGCTGCCGAAGGATGATCCGACACAACGTTGCCCCGACATCAGCCTCGCACGCGCCCACCTCGACTGGGAGCCGACGATCGGGCTCGAAGCGGGGCTCCGGCGGACCATCGATTATTTCTGCTCGACCCTCCCTGCCTGACGCCGCGTCCGGACACCCCGCTTCGATGCTCGGGAGGCAATGGCATGACGGGGTGACGTCGCATGGCCGATGTCCCATTTTCACGTGACAGACGTGATACGGCGACCATGCTCCAATCCGGTCGTACCGTTAAACACCATTGGCCAGGATGAAGCGATTCTCGTGCGCCAGTGTCCATCAATCCGCCTCGCAAGCCGGATCCGCGCGCATGGAAAAACTCGAGTATCTGAAGCAGGTCGAATCGAACGCGCGAACCTACGCGACTTCTTTCCCGCGGCTGTTTACCCATGCCAAGGGCATACGCGTACGCGACGCCGAGGGCCAGGAATACATCGACTGCCTGTCGAATGCGGGTACGCTCGCACTCGGACACAATCACCCGGAAGTCACTGAAGCCGTGATGCGGTTTCTGTCGTCCGATCAGATGCAACAGGCACTCGACCTGGCGACGCCGGCCAAGCACGCGTTCGTCGAGCAGCTTTTCTCGCTCCTGCCCGGGAAGATCGCCGAATCCGGCAAGATCCAGTTTTGCAGTCCCAGTGGGGCGGATGGCGTCGAAGCGGCGATCAAGCTGACCCGGCACCATACGGGCCGGCCGACGATCATGGCGTTCCACGGCGCCTACCACGGCATGACGGCCGGCGCACTCGCCGCGTCGGGAAACCTCACGCCAAAATCGGCCGGCGGCAATGGACGCGACGTTCATTTCCTGCCCTATCCCTATGCCTTTCGCTGCCCGTTCGGCACCGATGGCTCGGCGACCGATCAACTCAGCATCAACTACATCCGGACCGTGCTGTCCGATCCCGAGAGCGGGATCACCAAACCGGCGGCCATCATCGTCGAAGTCGTGCAAGGCGAAGGGGGCTGCATCCCCGCCCCCGACACCTGGTTGATCGAGTTGCGCGAGCTGACGCTGCGGCATGAAATCCCGTTGATCGTCGATGAAGTGCAGACCGGACTCGGTCGAACCGGCGCCCTGTTCGCTGTCGAACATTCCGGCATCCGGCCGGACGTACTGGTGCTGTCGAAGGCCTTCGGCGGCGGCTATCCGTTATCGGTGGTGGTCTATGACGAGCGCCTGGACACCTGGCCGCCCGGCGCGCATGCCGGTACCTTTCGAGGCAACCAGATTGCGATGGTCGCCGGCTTGTCGACCATGCGCATCGTCGAGAGAGACGATCTCTCGGCACACGCGGACCGGGTCGGCAAGCGCCTGGTTGCCGGCCTCGAGGGGCTTGCCGACCGCTTCCCCTGCCTGGGCCAGATACGCGGTCGCGGCCTGATGATCGGCGCCGAAGTCGTCGTGCCCGGCACCCATGGCCGAACCGGCCCGCCTCATGCGGAACGGGCAAAGGCCATCAAGCGGAACTGCCTGCGAAACGGGCTCGTCATCGAAACCGGCGGCCGCAACGGCGCGGTACTCCGGTTCCTGCCGCCGCTGATCGTTTCGGAAGCGGATATCGACGAGATTCTCAATCGCTTCGCGCATGCCGTGGAAACGGCGTGTCGTGCATAACCGCACTGCGGCGCGACCCGATCGGTTTCGCCGCGATCCACGTACAAGAAAGGACTATTGACGATGCTGGGCATGACGGAACGCAGGCTGCTTGCCGACGGAAGCTCGCCGTGGCTGCTGGAGCCCGTGTCGAACGAGCGCGATCTCGCGCAGGCGGTGAAGGACAACCGGGCGGCACTCGAATCCCGGCTTCTGGAACAGGGTGCACTCCTGTTTCGTGGCTTCGACGTTTCATCCGTGGGCGACTTCGAAGCGTTTGCTCACGCGATTTCGGTCCATCAGTCCGACTACGTCTATCGTTCCACACCGCGCACCTCGATCGGCAACGGCATCTTCACCGCAACCGAGTATCCGCCGAGCGAGACGATCGCCCTGCATTGCGAAAACGCGTACCAACGCAGCTGGCCGCTGAGCGTCGCATTCTGCTGCCTGACGCCGGCCGCGACCGGCGGCGAAACGCCGATTGCCGACATGCGGGAGGTGAGCCGCAGGATCGGACCGCGCATCCTGGATCAGTTCGAGGCGAAACAGGTCCGCTATGTCAGGCACTACCGGCGGCACGTCGACATTCCGTGGGAAACCGTGTTCCAGACCAGCGACCGCAGCCAGGTCGCAGCCTTCTGCGCCGACAACGGCATCGAACTCGAATGGCTCGACGACGACACGCTGCGCACCGCCCAGGTCAACCAGGGCGTGGCCTACCATCCGGCCACCCGCGAACGGGTGTTCTTCAACCAGGCACATCTGTTCCATCTCTCGAACCTGGAAACATCGCTCGCCCGTTCGATCGTCAGCCTGTTCGGCGAGGATCGAATTCCGCGCAATGCCAGCTATGGCGACGGGAGTCCATTCGATCTCGCCGACCTCGAGCAGATCCGCACCGCGTTCCGCGAATGCGCGATCACGTTTCCCTGGCAACGAGGCGACGTCCTGCTGGTCGACAACATGCGCTTCGCGCATGGCCGCAATCCGTTCGAAGGCGAGCGCAAGGTCGTCGTGTCCCTGCTGGACCCGTACGAGCCCGACCTAGAAGGATTCACCGATCGTTAGCGAGCGCGCGCGTGCACATCAATAGCAAGCCGTATTGATCAAGTGCGCGAAACGCCGTGTCCTTGGATTACGGGGCAGACGTCGGATTAGAGCGATGCTCTAATTTCAATACCGTCCAGTGAAGCGAGCTTGGCGGGATCGCCACAACCGGTCCTGAGATATTCAACGTTTAGAAGACAACGAAGGTTGAGCATGCTTCCCGATACAAAATTCAGGACTGTTACAGAAATTTTGTTGTTTCGCGGCAAGGTCGAACCGGAGAAGACCGCGTTCATTTTTCTCGAAAACGGCGAAGCGGAACTGACTCGACTCACGTTCGGCGACCTGGACAAGCGGGCGCGCGGCATCGCCGCCAGGCTGCAAGCCATCGCGCAACCAGGCGATCGCGTCCTGCTGGTCTATCCGCCCGGGCTGGAATTCATCTGCGCATGGGTGGGTTGCCTGTACGCCGGCCTGATCGGCGTACCCGCCTATCCGCCGCGCAGGCATCGTCCCGCCGACCGTCTCAAGGCCATCGTCGCCGACGCCGGGCCGGTCGTCGCACTGACCGACGCCGCCACGCTCGACGGCATCGCGCATCACGCGGACGGCTATTCCGACACGCTGGAACTGAAGATCCTGGCGACGGACCAGCGCTTCGACGCGCCGGCCGAACAATGGCGCGCACCGGACATCACGCCGCAGACGCTGGCGCTTCTGCAATACACGTCAGGCTCCACCGGTACGCCCAAAGGCGTGATGATCAGCCATGCGAACATCCTGAGCAATATGGCGGTCATCGCCGAGGCGAGCGATGCCGATGCGTCGACGGTGTTCGTCAGCTGGCTCCCGGTGTTTCACGACATGGGCTTTTTCGGGAAGGTGCTGCTGCCGATCTATCTCGGCGTGCTGTCGGTGCTGATGGCGCCGGCGGCGTTCGTGCAGAAGCCCATCCGCTGGCTGCAGGCCATCACGAAGTATCGCGGCACGCACTGCGCCGCGCCGGATTTCGCGTATGACCTGTGCGCGCGCAAAATCTCCGATGAAGCGCGCGCGCAACTGGACCTGAGCAGCTGGCGCGTGGCATTCAACGGCGCGGAACCGGTGCGCGCGGAGTCGGTGGCGCGTTTTTCGCGCGCATTCGCCGCATGCGGCTTCCACGCGCACACCATGCGCCCGGTCTACGGGATGGCCGAGGCAACCTTGTTCATCTCCGGTCAGCCGGCACGCTCGCTGCCGCGCGTGGCGGACTACGACGCCGACGATCTGGCACAAGGCGTGGCGACGAGAAGCGACCAAGGCAAGCGCCACGCGCTGGTCTCATGCGGTCGGACCTGGGCGGAGCATCGCCTGCAGATCGTGAATCCGGATACCGGCGCGCGCTGCGCGCCCGGCCGGATCGGCGAAATCTGGCTGACCGGCCCGAGCGTCGGCGTCGGCTACTGGAACCGCGTCGAGGAAACGGAGCGCACCTTCCGCGCGAAGCTGGATGGCGATGACGCGCGTTACCTGCGCACGGGCGATCTCGGCTTCGTCGATGGCGACGACCTCTTCGTCACCGGCCGTTTGAAAGACCTCATCATCGTCGCCGGCCGCAATCACTACCCGCAGGATCTCGAACAAACCGCGGAGGGAAGCCACCCCGCGCTGGCGCCGAACGCATCGGCGGCTTTCTCGATCAGCGTCGATAACGTGGAGCGGATCGTTGTCGCATGTGAAGTGCGCCGGGAAGCGCTCAACACGCTGGACGCGGAAGCCGTCGCCGCGGAGATCCGGCGCGCGCTCGCCGAAGCGCACGACGTCGATCTGTATGCGGCGGTCCTGTTGAAGCCCGCCACGATCCTGCGCACGTCCAGCGGAAAAATCCAGCGAAGCCGGATCAGGCAGGCATTTCTCGATGAACAGGGGCTCGCGATCGCGGGCGAGTGGCGGCGTGCGTTCTCCGCGCCGCCAGTCCCCCCGCAGACGGCCATGCCACGCGACACGCAAGCGCTGGTGCAATGGTGCATCGAGCGTGTCTCGCGTCTGTCGGGAATCGCTTCCGGCAAGATCGACCCCGACGCGCCGTTCAGCGTCCATGGGCTCGATTCGAAGGACGCCATCCTGCTCTCGGGCGAGTTGCAGGACTGGCTCGGGCGGCCGGTTTCCCCGACCGTCGTCTACGATTTTCCGAGTATTTCCCTGCTGGCGCGCCATTTGAGCGGCACCGGGAATGCGATGCCGGACCCGGTGCCCGGCTCGGCCGAAGCACGCGCGGATATCGCGATCGTCGGCATGGGATGCCGTTTCCCCGGCGCCGGCAATCCCGACGCATTCTGGCAGCTTCTGCTGGAAGGCCGGGACGCGGTCGGCGCGTCGACGCAGCGCGCCGCCGACCTTCCGCCCGCCGGACTGCTGGACCAGGTCGATCAGTTCGATGCGGCATTCTTCGGCATCAGCGCCCGCGAAGCCGAATCGATGGATCCGCAACAGCGTCTGCTGCTGGAGGTGGCCTGGGAGACGCTCGAGCATGCGGGGATCGCACCCCGCAGTCTCGCCGGCGGACGCACCGCGGTCATCGTCGGCATCAGCAATTCGGACTACATCCGTCTGGCGCAGGACGAAGTCGCGGACGTCGGCCCTTATGTCGCGACGGGCAACGCGCTCAGCGTCGCCGCCAACCGCATTTCCTACGCGCTCGATTTGCGCGGCCCGAGCTGGGCGGTCGACACCGCGTGCTCGTCCTCGCTCGTCGCGGTGCATCAGGCATGCCGCGCGCTGCAGCGCGGCGAGTCCGATGCGGCGCTGGCCGGCGGGGTCAACCTGATTCTGGCGCCGCAATTGAGCGCGTCCTTCACGCAAGCGGGCATGCTGTCGCCGGATGGCCGGTGCAAGGCGTTCGATGCGTCGGCGAACGGCTATGTGCGCGGCGAAGGCGTGGGCATGGTGCTGCTCAAGCGGCTCGACGATGCGCTCGAGAACGGTGACACCGTGTTCGCCGTGATCCGCGGCTCCGCGGTGAACCAGGACGGACGCAGCAATGGCCTGACCGCGCCGAATGGCCCGGCCCAGCAGGCCGTGATTCACGGTGCGCTGCGCGATGCCGGCGTGCGCGCGCACGACATCGGCTTCGTCGAAGCGCACGGTACGGGCACGCCGCTCGGCGACCCGATCGAGTTGAACTCGCTGGCGGCCGTCCTGGGCGAATCTCGTCGGCCGGACGATCACTGCTGGATCGGGTCGGTCAAGACCAACATCGGCCATCTGGAATCGGCGGCGGGCATCGCCAGCCTGATCAAGACCGCCCTTGCGCTCCACCATCGCGCCATTCCGCCGAACCTCCATTTCCAGTCGATCAATCCGCAAATCGCGCTCGACGGCACGCCCTTCCGCATTCCGCAGCAGGTCACGCCGTGGCATTCGGAACACGGGCCGCGCCTGGCCGGCGTCAGTTCGTTCGGCTTCGGCGGTACCAACGCGCACCTGATCCTGTCCGAAGCACCAGCGCCCGCAGCGATCGAAGCCGACCCGGCCGCGCTCGCAGCGCGCGTCGTGACGCTCTCCGCGCGCACGCCGGAAGCGTTGCAAGCGCTGGCCGCGTCCTATGCGGCCTATCTCGACGCCCATCCCGAGGCCAGTGTGCGCGATGTCGCGTTCACGGCCAATACCGGGCGCACCCACTTCACGCGGCGCGCGGCCATCGTCGCAACGAATCTCGATTCGTTGCGTTCGCAACTTGATGCCGTTTCGTCCGGGGAGCCTGCCGAAACACCGCCTGCGGTGACGTTCCACTTCTGCGCCGACGACGGCGGCAGCACCGACGCGGTTCGGCAATTGCGCTCGGCCTGCCCCGCTTTCGATGCGCTGATGCAGCGGCAGTCCGAGGCGCCCGGGCTCGCCCCCGCCGAAGCCGGGTTCACGGCATTCCAGCGCGCGCTCGCGCAACTGTGGATGTCCTTCGGCATCACGCCGGATGCCGTCAGCAGCACCGGCGACGGGCATCGCGCCGCAGCCTCGTTGGCAGGCGTGCCGCAGGCGCCGGACGGCGGCGCGGCAGGACACCCCGGCATCGTGATCGAAATCGGCGCGCACATGGCCGCGTGGGACGCGATCCTGCACACGCTCGCCGCGCTCTACGTACGCGGCGCGTCCATCGACTGGGATGCCGTAGAGCGGGACGCACCGCGCCGCCGGCTCGCGCTGCCGACCTACCCGTTCGAGCGTCGCGGCTTCTGGATCACGCCACGTGCGCCTCGGCATCCGTTGCTCGGGCGCCTCATGGAGCAGCACGCGCATGCGCCGGCCACGTGGATCTGGCAATCGCGTCTCGATGCGCCGGCCACCACCTTTCTCGACGGTCATCGCGTCAAGGGTTCGCCCGTCCTGCCCTATTCCGCGTTCGTGGAAATGGCGCTGTCGGCCACGTCTGAAATCGGCGCTGCCGGCCATACGACGTTGAAGGACCTCGCCCTGCATGCGCCGTTGCCATTGCATCCGCATGAATCGCGCACCGTGCAGACCGTGTTGAGCCGCCGGTCCTGGGGACCATTTTCGTTTGCCGTCTATCACCGGATCGACGACACCCGCACCGCCGCGACGTGGCAGATGTGCGCGAGTGCCGAAATTCACGAATCGGATCGGAGCCACGCATGAAATTCGGCCTGATGTTCTTCGCCAGCAGTGAAGAGGCGCTGTCCGGCAACAAGTACCAGCTTGTGATGGAAAGCGCGCGTTTCGCCGATGCGAACGGGTTCTCCAGCGTCTGGGTGCCGGAGCGCCATTTCACCGAATTCGGCTCGCTGTACCCGAATCCCGCCGTCCTGCACGCCGCGCTCGCCGCTGCCACCCAACGCGTGAAGCTGGTCGCGGGCAGCGTGGTCGCGGCGCTGCACAACCCGATCCGGATCGCGGAAGAATGGTCGATGGTGGACAACCTGTCGAACGGCCGCGTGGGCGTGTCGTTCGCCTCCGGATGGAATCCGGACGACTTCGTGTTCGCCCCGGACAAGTATGCGAGCCGGCAGGACGACATGCTGACCACGATGCGCGCCGTCCAGCATCTGTGGCGCGGCGGCACGCTGGACGCGACGAACGGCGTCGGCAAGCCGGTGCGGCTGCGCGTCTATCCGACGCCGGTGCAGTCGGAACTGCCCGTCTGGGTGACCGCCGCGAGCAATCCGCAGACGTTCGTGCGTGCCGGCGAAGCCGGCGCCAACCTGCTGACCCACGTGCTCGACCAGGATCGGGACCAGCTCGCGCACAAGATCGCCCTCTACCGCGAGGCGCGCGCGAAGCAGGGCTTCGATCCGGCAGCCGGCACCGTGTCCGTGATGCTGCACACGTTCGTCGGCGACGATGCGGCGCAGGCGCGCGAACAGGCGCGTGTGCCGTTCTGCAACTACATCCGCAGCAATATCGGGCTGCTGAACGGGCTGGCGCAGAGCCGCGGCCAGTCGGTCGACGTGCGCGCGATGGGCGCACGCGAACTGGACGAGTTCGTCGAGTTTCTCTATGAACGCTTCGCGCAGTCGCGCGGGCTCATCGGCACGCCGGAAACCTGCGTCGAACTGGTGCGGGATCTCGGGTCGATCGGCGTGGACGAAGTGGCCTGCCTGCTCGATTTCGGTCCGCCGGTCGAGCGGATTCTCGGCAACCTTCCGCAGTTGCGTCGACTGCGGGAGATGTGCGCCCCCAGGCCATCCGCCGCGCCGACGCGATTCGATGCCGCCGAAGTGCAAGCTCGCTGCCCGGAAACGACGTCGGGCGCGGACTTCAACGGCGAAATCCGGCAGCACGGCGTGCAGATCGACGGTGTGTTCGACGCGATCCGGCAGATCTGGCGCACGACCGGCGAGGCGCTGGGAAAAATCAGCCTGCCGGCCGACGCGCTGGCGTCGTCGCCCTACCAGGTCCACCCCGCCTTTCTCGACGCGTGCAGCCGCGTGCTCGCCGCCGCCATCGATCCGGACGCGCTGGCGTCGGGCGACCTGTACCTGCCCAGCGCGATCGGCGCGGTACGGGTGCATCAGCCGCCGTCGTCGACCGAGGCATGGAGTCACGCCACGCTGCGCAAGCCGGTCGGACAGGGCACGCTGGAGGGCGACATCCGCATCCATGACCTGGCGGGGCGACTGCTGATCGAGATCGATGGGCTGCGGCTGCAGCAGGTGCGCGCGGGGCGCGCCGTCGAGCTGCACGACTTCGCCGCGCTGCTTTATCAACGCGTCTGGAGACCGTCGAACGTCGACGCGGCAACCGGCGGTTCGGCGCAGGGCGAGTGGCTGATTCTCGCGGACCGCGGCGGCGTGGGTGCACAGCTGTCGGCGCTGCTGGAAGCCAACGGCGATACGTGCACGCTGCGCTTCGCCGACGCGACGCCGGAACTGCCCGCGCCCGACCGCCCGCTGAAGGGCGTCATCCACCTGTGGAGTCTCGATCTCGCGCCCGCCGACATCGCGGCGAGACGGCGTGCCAGCACGAGCGTGCTGCATCTGGTCAGGGCGCTTGCGTCACGCGCGCCGTCGGCCCCGCAGGCGCGTCTGTGGCTGGTGACGTCGGGCGCGATGAATGTTCTGGATGGCGAATCGATCGCGGTGGCTCAGGCTCCCCTGTGGGGATTGGGCCGGGCGATCGCGGTGGAGCATGCGGCGCTGTGGGGCGGGCTCGTCGACCTCGATCCCGCCCAGCCGTCGGCGGCTCACATCGTGCAAGCGGTACAGGCGGGCGGCCGTGAAGACATGATCGCGTTTCGCGGCGAACAGCGCTACGTCGCGCGCATCGCCCGCGACAATCGCGAATTCGTCAGCCACCGGCCGGTCCGGTTCCACGATGACGCGACCTATCTGGTGACCGGCGGGCTCGGCGGGCTCGGCCTGCGGCTCGCGTCCTGGCTTGCCGACAACGGCGCCGGGAAAATCGTGCTGCTGGGGCGCGGCGAGCCTTCCGCCGCGCACGAGAAAATCCTGCGCACGCTCGACGCGCGGTTCATTCGCGCCGACCTGTCGCGTCGCGAGGACGTCGAGCAGGCGCTCGGTGAAATCGCGCATTCGATGCCGCCGCTCAAAGGGGTCTTTCACCTCGCCGGCGCGCTCGACGATGCGCTGCTGACGCGCCAGGACGACGACGTCTTCCATCGCGCCGGCAGCGGCAAGGCCGACGGCGCCTGGTACCTGCACGAGCTGACGGCCGACTTGCCGCTCGACCATTTCGTGCTGTTCTCGTCGATGGCCGCGCTGATCACCATGCCCGGCCAGGGCAACTACGCGGCGGCGAACAGCTTCCTCGACGCGCTCGCCCAGCATCGGCGCGCGCAGGGGAAACCGGGGCTCAGCGTCAATTGGGGGCCGTGGGCGGAGATCGGCCACGCCGCCACCGACTACGGACGGCGCGCGCACGAACAGCTGGGCGCGCTCGGCGTCGGCACGCTGCCGCCCGAGCTGGCCATCGCGACGCTGGAACGGCTGATGGCGTCCGGCGTCGCCCAGTCCGGGGTCGCGCGGATCGACTGGCCGACCCTGTTCCGGGTCGATGCGCCGGCCGCCGGGTCCGCGCTCTTTTCCGAGCTGGCGCAACCGGCCGCGCAAGCCGCGCAGCAGGAAACGGCATTGCTGCGCCAGCTGCAAGCGTGCGCGCCGCGTGAGCGGGTCGAGCGCATCACCGACACGCTCGCCGCGATGCTGGCGGAGACCTTGCGTCTTTCCGGCCCGGACGCCATCGCGCCCGAGCAATCGCTGCTCGATCTCGGCCTGGATTCGCTGGTCGCGCTCGAACTGACCGATCGCCTCACCAAGGTGTTCGGCAGACCGTTTCGCGCGACGTTGTTCTTTTCCTATCCGAACCTGCAGACGCTCGCCCAGTACGTGCTCAACGAACTGTCGCCGTCGCTCCCCGCGCCGGTCGTCGACGAAGCATCCGACGACCTCGACGAGGACGACCTTTCCGAACTGATCGCCCAGGAGATCGGCGCCCAATGAACGCCAAGGCCACGCAAGCACTGAAAGCCGCGCTCGACGAATTGCGCCTGCGGCGCGCGGAAATCGCGGCGCTGCGTTCGGACCGCAACGAGCCGATCGCCGTCATCGGCATGGCTTGCCGCTTCCCCGGCCGCAGCGATACGCCGGACGCGTTCTGGCAATTACTCGATGGCGCGCGCGATGCCGTCACCGAAGTGCCGGGCGAACGCTGGGACATCGATCGCTATTACGACCCCGATCCGTCCACGCCCGGCAAGATGGCGACCCGCCACGGCGCCTTTCTCGAACGCGTGGATCAATTCGACGCGGCGTTCTTCGGGATCGCGCCGCGCGAAGCGACCTACCTCGATCCGCAACAACGGCTCCTGCTCGAAGTGGCGTGGGAGGCGCTCGAGAACGCCCATCTCGCGCCCGAGCGCTTCCGGCAGTCCGCCACGGGCGTGTACGTCGGCATCACCTGCTTCGACCATGCGATCCAGGTGTCCAATGCGTCGATGCCGTCGAGCAGCTACGCGGGCACGGGCAGTGCGCTGAACATGGCCGCGGGCCGGCTGTCGTTCGTGCTCGGCCTCACCGGCCCGAGCATGGCGATCGATACCGCCTGCTCGTCGTCGCTGGTGTGCCTGCACCTGGCGTGCGAAAGCCTGCGCTCACGCGAAACCGGCATGGCGCTCGCGGGCGGCGTCAACCTGATGCTGTCGCCCGAGGTCATGGTCAGCTTCTCGCAGGCGCGCATGCTGTCGCCGGACGGACGCTGCAAGACCTTCGACGCGGCGGCGGACGGCTACGTGCGCGGCGAAGGCTGCGGCATGGTGGTGCTCAAGCGCCTCGCCGACGCACTCGCCGACGGCGACCGCGTGCTCGGCATCGTGCGCGGCACGGCGGTCGACCAGGGCGGCGCGGGCGGCGGGCTGACCGTGCCGAGCCGCGACTCGCAGGAACGGGTGATCCGTCGCGCACTGAACCAGGCCGGCCTCGCGCCCGGCGACGTCTCCTATGTCGAGGCGCACGGTACCGGGACGTCCCTCGGCGACCCGATCGAGGTCGAAGCGCTGGCCGGCGTCTACGGCGCCGGGCGCGCGGCGAACGAGCCGCTCGTGATCGGTTCGGTCAAGACCAATATCGGGCATCTGGAGTCGGCTTCCGGCATCGCTGGCCTGATCAAGGTCCTGCTGTCGTTCGAGCACGACCGGATTCCGGCGCACCTGCATTTCACCCAACCTAATCCGCATACGCCGTGGCAGGACATCCCGATTCGCGTCGCCGCCGATCCGGTCGCGTGGCAGCGCGGGGAACGCAGGCGCATCGCCGGGGTGAGCGCGTTCGGATTCAGCGGCACCAATGCCCACGCGATCGTCGAAGAACCGCCCGTCGCGCCGGCGCACGCCGCGCAGCGCGCGCTGCTGCTGCTGTCGGCACGATCCGAAGCGGCGCTGGCGGCGCTCGTGCAACGCTACGAGCGCACGATCGCCGGCGCGACGCCGCAGGAGCTGGCCGCCATCTGCCGCGCCGCCGCCACCGGACGGAGTCACTATCCGTTTCGCGCGGCCTTTGTGTCGGGCGTGAAGGCAGCGTCGGCGGCAGCGCCGCGCACGGGCAAGGCGTTGCGCGTGGGCTTCGGGTTCGGTGCGCCGGACACCGGCGTCGCGCGCACGCTCCACGCGTCGGAACCGCTGTTCCGCGATGCGTTCGCGCGTTGCGCGGTGCCGCTGGAGGCAGTCGAAACCGACGCGGGCCGCTTCGCGATCCAGTTCGCGTGGGCGGAACTGTGGAAGGGATGGGGCATCCGCCCGGCCGTCGTGTCGGGCCATGGCATCGGCGAATATGTCGCGGCCTGCGTGGCGGGCGTCGTGAGCGTGGCCGACGCACTACGCCTCGTGGCCGCCCGTTCGGATGCCGAAGCGTTGCGCGCCGTGCTTCAGGACATCTCGCTTGCACGGCCGTCGGTCCGCCTGATTTCCGGCTGTCTCGGCACGGAAGTGACCGACGAGGTGACACACCCGCAGTACTGGTTGAAACTCGCCGGGATGTCGGATCAAGCCGACGCGCCGCACACGCCGGAGGCGCTCGCCGACGGCTGGCTGCCGCCTCCCTGCGCGGGCGATGCACTGGAGCGCGCACTCGCGGCGCTGTACGTGCAGGGTGCACAGTTCGACTGGCGCGCGCTGTTCCCGGCGCCCGCCCAGCCCGCCACGACCCTGCCGAACTACCCGTTCGAGCGGCAGCGCTTCAGCCTGGAGAAGATCCCGTCGCCCGTCGTCGGCATGGATGCGGGCAGCATCGACGCAGCGGTGCGGCACCTCAAGTCGTCCGGCAAGTACCCGGAGGACATGCTGAACGCGCTGCCGGACCTGCTCAGGACGGCATTCGCCCCCGCCGGAACCGCCGCGTCGAACGCAAACGCGCTCTATCACGTGGTGTGGGAGCAGCAGGCCGCGTTGCCGGCCGCACAGGTCGCCGCCGACGCGTCCCCGTGGCTGATCTTCGCGGACGCGAGCGGTGTCGGCGAGCGGCTCGCGGCGCTGCTGCGCGCGCGCGGCGCATCCTGCTCGCTGGTGCGCCCCGGCCCCGCCTATGTCGCCGACGCGGAAGCGGGCTGGCAGGTCGCGCCGGAGCGGGCGGACGATTTCGTCCGCCTGCTGGACGAGACCGCCGCCCCCGGCCAGCGCATCGTCTTTCTGTGGGCGCTGGACGAAGCCGTCGGCGAGACGCGCATGTCCACCGCCCTGCTGCATCTCGTGCACGCGGTGGTCGGCGGCGAGCGCGAGTGGACGCCTTCGACCCGGCCCAGGATCTCGGTGGTCACGCGCGACGCGGTGGAAGCCGGCGACGCGCCGCACGTATCCGGGCTCGCCCAGGCTGCGCTGTCGGGCCTGGCACGCGGGGCGATGATCGAGCATCCGGAATGGTTCGGCACCGCGATCGATCTCGACCCGGCCGCGCCGGAAGACGAGGCGCAGGCGCTGCTTCAGGAGATGCTCGGCGAGAGCCGCGAGGACCAGGTGGCGTTGCGGCACGGCATGCGCCATGTCGCGCGCCTGAGCCCGCTCGCGCCAGCCGAAACCGCCGCGCTGCCGGTCGACCCGGACGCGGCCTACCTGATCACCGGCGGGTTCGGTGCGCTCGGGCTGCACACCGCCCGGTGGCTGGCGGCGCGCGGCGCACGCACGTTGATCCTGGTTGGCCGGCAAGGGGCCGCGAGCGACGAGAGCCAGCGGGCGATCGCCGAGCTGCGCGAGCGGAACGTATCGCTGCGCTGCGAGCGTCTCGATATCGCCGACCCCGCGGCGGTCGCCGATTTCTTCGCCGCGCTCCGGCGCGACGGCGTGCCGCTGCGGGGTATCGTGCACGCGGCCGGCGTCGTCGGCTACAAGCCGATCATGCAGGTCGAGCGCGAGGAGCTGGACGCCGTGCTGCAACCCAAGGTGGCCGGCGCGTGGCTGCTCCATCAGCAAAGCGGACACTTCCCGCTCGATTTCTTCATCCTGTTTTCGTCGATCGCGTCCGCGTGGGGTTCGCGTGAGCAGGCGCACTACAGTGCCGCGAACCGCTTCCTCGACGCGCTCGCCCATCATCGCCGCGGTCAGGGCCTGCCGGCGCTGAGCGTGAACTGGGGGCCGTGGGCGGAAGGCGGCATGACGTTCCCCGAGGCGGAAGCGCTGCTGCGGCGTGTCGGCATCCGGTCGCTCGCGGCGGATCGCGCGCTCGACGTGCTGAATCGTCTCCCCGCCGTCCCCCAGGTCGCGGTCGTCGATATCGACCTGGCGCTGTTCCAGGGCTCCTACGAGGCACGCGGACCCAGGCCGTTCCTCGACCGCGTGCGGGTGGCCAAAAGCGCGCCGAGCGCGCCGGCGATGCCGGCGTTGAGCGACGCATCGCCGCGCGAGCGAAAGCGCCTGCTGGCGGACAGCATCGATCGCGCGGTGGCCCAGGTGCTCGGCTACGACGCGGGGACGCTGGATCGCGATCTCGGCTTCTTCGAGATGGGCATGGATTCGCTGATGGCGCTGGACGTGCGCACGCACCTCGAAAATGCGCTGGGCATCCCGTTGTCGGTCGCGCTGTTGTTCGATCATCCGACGGTCAACGCGCTCGCGGATTTCCTGGCGGAGCAGGCGTCCGGCACGGCGCCGGACGCGCACGCGGCGCCGGCACAGGCCGTGCCGCCGCAGCAGCAGCCGCGACCGGTCGCGCCGGCCATCGAAGCCCGCGACGCCGGCACGCCGGAGCCGATCGCGATCGTCGGCATGAGCTGCCGGTTTCCGGGCGCCGCGCACGATCTCGACGCCTACTGGAACCTGCTGAACGACGGGGTGGATGCGATCTCCGAAGTGCCGCGCGAACGCTGGGACATCGACGCGTACTACGATCCCGATCCTGAAAAGCCGGGCCGCATGTATTGCCGCTTCGGCGGTTTTCTCGATGACGTCGACCAGTTCGATCCGGCGTTTTTCCGCATCACGCCGCGCGAAGCGAGCGCGATGGACCCGCAGCAGCGCCTGTTGCTCGAAGTCAGCCACGAAGCGCTGGAGCATGCCGGCATTCCGGTCGACAGTCTCAAGGGCAGCCGGACCGGCGTCTTCGTCGGCATCACCACCAACGATTACGCGAACCTGCAGCTTCGCAACGGCGGCGGCGCCGGCATCGACGGCTATTTCTTCACCGGCAATCCGCTGAACACGGCGGCCGGCCGCATCTCCTACGGACTGGGCGTGCAGGGGCCGAGCATGGCGATCGATACCGCCTGCTCGTCGTCGCTCACCGCGATCCATACCGCCAGCCAGAACCTGCGCAGCGGCGAGTGCGATCTCGCCATCGCGGGCGGCGTCAACCTGATCCTGTCGCCGGACAACTCCATCGCCGTCTCGCGCACGCGGGCGCTGGCGCCGGATGGCCGCTGCAAGACCTTCGACGCGTCCGCGGACGGCTTCGTGCGCAGCGAAGGCTGCGGCGCGCTGGTGCTCAAGCGCCTGTCCGACGCGCTCGCCGCGGGCGATCGCGTGCTGGCCGTGCTGCGCGGTTCGGCCGTCAACCACGACGGCGCGTCGAGCGGCTTTACCGCGCCGAACGGCCGTGCGCAGGAAGCCGTGATCCGCCAGGCGCTGGGCGGGCTGCCCGCCGCGTCCATCGATTACGTGGAAGCGCACGGCACCGGCACCCCGCTGGGCGATCCCGTCGAGTTGCAGGCACTGGCGACGGTGTTCGGCGCGGGCCGCGACGCGGGCCGGCGGCTGCGCGTGGGCTCGGTGAAAACCAACATCGGCCACACGGAGTCCGCCGCCGGCATCGCGGGGGTCATCAAGGTCGTGCTGTCGCTGAACCACGACCGCCTGCCCGCCCACCTGCATTTCCGCCAGCCGAGCCCGCTGGTGCAGTGGGACGCGCTGCCCCTCGAGATCTGCGCCGAGGCGAGCGCGTGGCCGCGCGGCGAACGGCCGCGGCGAGCCGGCGTCAGCGCGTTCGGCGCGAGCGGCACCAATGCTCATCTGGTACTCGAAGAAGCACCCGCGCCGGCGCGGCAGGCAACGCCGTCGACGCACAAGGTGCACCCGCTGGTGCTGTCGGCCAAGACCCCGGCGGCGTTGCGCGAGCTGGTCCGGCGCTATCAGCGGCGGCTCGAAGCCGAACCCGGTCTCGACATCGCGGCCGTGGCCTTTTCGGCGGCGACCGGCCGCTCGCATTTCGCGCATCGGCTGGCGTGGCCGGTGACGTCGCTCGACGACGCCATCGACAAGCTGCGCGCCTTCCAGGCGAAGGAATCCGCCGGCACGACGCAGCCCGCGCCCCGCGTGAAGATGGCCTTCCTGTTCACCGGCCAGGGTTCGCAATACGCCGGCATGGGCCGCCGCCTGTACGACGCGTATCCGGTGTTCCGCGACGCCATCGACCGCTGCCGCGCGGTGGCCGATGCGCTGCTCGACAAGCCGTTGCTCGAGGTGCTGTCGGCCCAGGGCGAGGACATCCACCAGACCGGCTACAGCCAGCCGGCCCTGTTCTCGCTGCAGTACGCACTCACCACGTTGCTGGCGTCGTTCGGTGTGGTACCCGACGCCGTGATGGGCCACAGCGTCGGCGAGTACGCGGCGGCTTGCGCGGCCGGCGTCTTCTCGCCGGAAGACGGCCTGCGGCTGATCGCCGAACGCGGCCGGCTGATGCAGGCGTTGCCCCGCGACGGCGAAATGGCGGCCATTTTCACCGACCTCGCCACGGTCGAGCGCGCGATCGAAGCGTGGCCGCACGAGGTCGCGGTGGCGGCCGTCAACGGTCCGGCGAGCATCGTGATCTCCGGCAGGCGCGAGCGCATCGCGATGCTGGTCGACGCGTTCGCCGCGCGGGACATCCGGTCCGTGCCGCTCAATACGTCGCACGCGTTTCACTCGCCGCTGCTCGAGCCGATGCTGGACAGCTTCCAGGCCGCGGCGAAAGCCGTGCCCGTCGCCCGCCCGGCGATCCCGTTCTATTCGAATCTCACGGGCGCCGTGATGGACGAGGCGCCCACCGACACGTACTGGCGCCGCCATTGCCGTGAGCCGGTGCAGTTCGCGAGCAGCGTCGAGCGCCTCGCCGAAGCCGGTTTCAACGTGCTGGTCGAAATCGGCCCCAAGCCGGTGCTCGTCAACCTGGCCCGCGCGTGCTGTGCGCCGGACGCCGGGGTCCAGTTCCTTGCCCTGCAGCGGCCGCAAGTCGAGCAGCAAGCGCTGATCGAAACGCTGTCGAGCCTGTATGCCCGCGGCGTCGATGTCGACTGGGCCCCGACCGAAACACCCGCGCCCGCACGCATTGCATTGCCGTCCTATCCCTTCCAACGCAGCCGTACCTGGTTCCAGAAAGCGGACACGTCCATGACTCAGACAAGCGCATCACCCATCGCCGCAGCACCGACGCTCAATCGCAGCGGCGAGGTTCTCGAATGGCTTCGCGGCAAGATCGGCGAATTGATCCAGGCCGATCCCGACACCATCAACATCGAACTGCCCTTCCTGGAGATGGGCGCCGACTCGATCGTGCTGATCGAGGCCATCCGGCACATCGAGGCGGAGTACGGCGTGAAGCTGGCCATGCGCCGCTTCTTCGAAGACCTGGCGACGGTGCAGGCGCTCGCCGAGTATGTCGCGGACAACCTGCCGGCGACTGCCGCGCCGTCCGGGGCCGAGGTCGTGGCCGTAGCCGTCGCAGAACCGTCCACGGCGGCGGTCGCGGTCGCGCCGTCCGCGCAGGCGCTTGCGCCGCTCGCCGCCGCGCCGGTGGAATGGGTCGCGGCCGAAGGCGGCTCGACGGTCGAGCGCGTGTTGCGGGAGCAGAATCAGCTGCTGTCCCACGTGATGAGCCAGCAGATGGAACTGCTGCGCACGTCGCTGACAGGCCAGGCCGGCGTCCGGCCGACGACGGTCGCCGCGCAAGCCGTCGCGAGCACGGCGAGCGTCGCCCCCCCGGCCGCGATCGCGACCCCGGCCGCCGCGCCCGA